>NZ_JAPWHT010000275.1:0-13754 GCF_027270795.1 Streptomyces sp. ActVer | reverse complement strand
GCCCACCCGGCGCCCGCGCGGCCGGCGGGTGGCGGGCAGCGGGGCCGCCGCCGAGATCCGTCTCGACGGTGTCCGTACGGCGGAAGTGCAGGAGTGGAGCGGCCGACAGGGCGTCACGCTCTTCGCCACGCTCCTCACCGCCTGGCAGCTCGTGCTGCGCGAGCGGTCGGGCCAGGACGAGTTCGTCGTGGGCTCGACCTTCGGGCGGCGCACTCCGGAGACCGCCGGCACGGTGGGATTCCACGTCGCGCTCCTTCCACTGCGGGCCACGCTCACGGAGTCGACACCGCTGACCGACGCCGTACGGGCCACCCGGGACGCGCTGTTCGCGGCGGACGCCCATCAACACGTCGACCTGGACGCGCTCCTCGCCGCCGTCAACCCCGACCCCGGCAACCCGCGCCCGCTGATCACCGTCTCGGCGGACCTGGACACCGCTCCGCTGGCCGGGATCCGGCTGCCCGGGCTGTACGCCGAAGCGGTCGACGGCGGCTCCGAATCGGCCCCGCTGGAGATGGGGTTGATGGCCGTCCGCACGGGTCCGGGGCTGCGGCTGCGCATCCGCTACGACGCCGATCTCTTCGACGCGGCGACGGTACGGGACTGCCTGGGCGACCTCGACCGGATCCTGGGCGCCATGGTGTCGGGCGGTGCCGTTCTGGTGCGGGACACCGCCGTGCCGCCGCCGGAGCCCGTGGACGTGACGCGGCCGGCCCCGCCCGCCCCGGCCCCGGGTTCGGTCCCGTCGGCCCCCTCCGTCCTGGAGACACTCCGTACCGTCTGGAAGTCGGTCCTCGACGTCGACGACGTGGCGGACGACGCCAACTTCTTCGATCTCAGCGGCAACTCGATCGCGGCGATCAGGCTCGTCAACCGCGTACGCGACGCGCTGCACGTGGACGTCGGCCTCGCGGACTTCTTCGCGGACGCGACCCTGGGCGCGATGGCACGTCAACTCGGTGGGGCCGGCCTTCAGGAGCCGGCCCCCACCTCCACCCCGGCCCCCACCCCCTCCGACAACCCCGAGCCGGTCGACCGCGCCCCCGCGAGCGACCAGCAGAACCGGATGATCGCAGGCCACTACGCCGTTCCCCAGGCGCAGGTCTGGAACGTGCCGACCAGGATCCGCTTCCGGGGCGCCCTGGACCCGGACGCCCTGCGCTCGGCCCTCGCCGAACTGATCGAGCGCCACCACTCGTTGCGTACCCGCTTCGTGCGGGAGGCCGGGGACGGTGACGGGTCCGGGTCCGGCGAAGGAGTCTGGTGGCAGGAGGTGGTCGCCGCGCCGCCGCTGCGGTTGCGGATCGACGACCTCACCCGGCTCGAACCCGGGAAGCGTGCCGCCCGTGTCGACAAGGTGTGCAGTGCGATGGCCGCGTCGCCCGTCGACCTCACCCGTCCGACGCTGCCCCGGCTGAGGCTGCTGCGGGTCGAGCGCGACGAGTGGGTGCTGATGTTCGTCATGCACCACATCTGTGCCGACGGCTGGGCCCACTCCGTGCTCCTGGCGGAGCTGGCCGAGCTCTACACGGCCGCGGCGGCCGGGACCGCGCACGCACTCGACGCGCCCCCGGTCCAGGCCACGCACTACGCCCGCCGTCAGCTGGAGTCGAAGGACCCGGCGGCCGAGGACCGGCGGGCCGCACACTGCGCCGACTATCTGGAGGGGGTGCCGTGCCGGCTCGACACTCCGACCGACCGCCCCAGGCCCGAGCGGCTGAGCGGCGACGGCGGCACGGCACGCGGAGCCGCCTCCGGTGAACTCCGGGCGGCGATGGAGAAGTTCGCGGCCGACCGGCACGTCACGCCGTTCGCGGTGGCGGCCGCCGCACTCGGCGTCCACCTCGCCCGGCTCTCCGGGGAGCGGGACGTACTGCTCAGCGTCCCGTACGCCAACCGCGAGGACCTGGGCTGCGAGTCGCTCGTGTCGGTGGTCTCCACGGCCGTCCTGGTCCGGGTGCGGATCGACCCGGCCGAGACCGTCGCCGAACTGGTCACCCGTACCGGCGCGGGCGCCCTCGGCATCATGGCGAACGTGCTGCCCACGGCCCGCATCCTCCAGGCGATGCGCGACGCGGGGGCGACCGAGGTCCCCGACCGGGTGCCGAACGGCCTCGCCTTCCAGAACTACGCCGACTCCGACATCGAGATCCCCGGCCTCGACGTCGAAGTGGAGGACGTGGCCCCGCCGGTCGCCCGGGCCGAACTCGTCTTCGGTCTCTCGCCGCGTCGTGATCCGGGCCTCGGCTACCGGACCTTCCTCGAGTATTCGGCCGATCTCTGGGATCGGGAATCGGCCGAAGACCTGCTCGCCGAGTACGTCTCGATGATCGGAGACTTGTGCGCGCAGCCCGACCGTCCGGTCGCCGCACTGCTCGACCCGCACACAACGCCCCGGAAGGCGGACGCCGAATGACCCTGGCCACCGACCCCAGCCACACCGAGGACCTGCTCGCCTTCCTCCAGGGCAGCTCCTCGCCCTACCACGCCGTGTCCCAGGCCGCGCGACGCCTGGAGAAGGCGGGCTTCACGGAGTTGAGCGAGACCGAGGAGTGGACGGGGCGCAGCGGCGGCTGCTTCGTCGCCCGCGGCGGTGCGCTCATCGCCTGGTACGTCCCCGAGGACGCGCCCGCCCACACCCCCTTCCGGATCGTCGGCGCGCACACCGACTCGCCCAACCTGCGGGTCAAGCCGAGGCCCGACACGGGTTCCGCGGGGTGGCGGCAGGTCGCCGTGGAGATCTACGGAGGCGTCCCGCTCAACACCTGGCTCGACCGCGACCTGGGAATCTCGGGGCGTCTCACGCTGCGCGACGGCACCTCCACCCTCGTCAAGGTCGACGAACCGCTGTTCCGCGTACCGCAGTTGGCCATCCATCTCGACCGCTCGGTCAACGAGTCCATGGCCCTGGACCGCCAGCGCCAGACACAGCCGATCTGGTCCCTCGGCAGACCGGAACAGGGCGCGCTGCTGCGCCGGATCGCGTACGAGGCCGATCTGGAACCCACGGAGATCCTCGGCTGGGACCTGATGCTGCACGACATCCAGGCACCCGGACACCTGGGCGCGGAGCGTGAGTTCCTGGTGTCGTCGCGCCTGGACAACCTGGTGTCCGTGCACGCGGGGGTCACCGCGCTGACGGCGGCGACCGAGGCCTGGTCGAAGGGCGCGGGCGCCGAGTCGTTCCGGGTTCCGGTGCTCGCCGCCTTCGACCACGAAGAGGTCGGCAGCGGCTCCGAGACCGGCGCCCAGAGCCCGCTCCTGGAGCGCGTCCTGAACCGCTCGGTGGCCGCCCGCGGCGGCAGCGGCGAGGACTGGTCGAGGGCCCTCGCGGGCGCGCTCTGCGTCTCGGCCGACATGTCCCACGCGGTCCACCCCAACTACAGCGAGCGGCACGACCCGGACAACCACCCGCTGCCCAACGGCGGACCCGTGGTGAAGGTCAACGTCAACCAGCGGTACGCCACCGACGGCACCGGCCTCGCCGCGTTCGCCGCAGCGTGCGAGCGGGCCGGGGTGCCGTTGCAGCGGTTCGTGTCCAACAACGCCATGCCCTGCGGTACTTCGATCGGGCCGATCACCGCGGCCCGCCTGGGCGTGACGACGGTCGACGTGGGCGTGCCCGGCCTGTCCATGCACTCCGCACGGGAACTCGTCGGGGCCAGGGACCCCGGCCATCTGGCGCAGGCGCTCGCCGAGTTCGTCACGACGAGCTGAGAACGGGTCCGTCCGCACGGGGCCGCAAGCTGCCTGCGGACGTCAGGCGGCGGACATCAGGCGCCAGACAGCAAGCCGGACATCCGACACCGGTCAACAAACACCAGGCACCAGGCACCGGACAACAAGCACCAGGCACCGGACAACAAGCACCAGGCACCAGGCACCAGGCACCGGACACCAACCATGGAGAGTGACAGAACGTTGTCGGCAAAGACCTTCGCGCTCAAGGGCGCCGACCCGCAGGACGCCTCGATACGCGTGCTGATCGTCCCGCACGCCGGCGCCGGGGCGGCGAGCGGCCAGGGCTTCGCGGAGCACGCCCCGGCCGACTGGCTGGTGGCCACGGCCCGGATGCCCGGCAGGGAGACGCGTATCCGGGAGAGCGTTCCGGAGCTGCCCGGTCTGGTCGACGACGTCGTGGCCACGGCCCGTGCGCTGCCCGGCACCGCCCCCTTGCTCGTCGTCGGGGTCTGCTTCGGCGCGATCGTCGGCCTGGAAGCCGTACGCGCACTGCAGCGGGACGACGGCGTCCGCGTCGCCGGCATGGTGGCCGTCTCGCAGTGGGCGGTGACCGAGAAGCCCGACCCCGAGCGCCGGTTGCTGCGCGACACGGACGACACCGACGACGTACTGGCGATCCTCGACGGGTTCGGCGGAGTCCCGGAGAGACTCGCCGCCAACGAGCAGATGCTCAAGCTGGTGCTGCCGACGATCGTGGCGGACATCCGGGCCGTCGAGGACTACTCGTCGGGCCCCGACCCCCTTCTGAGATGTCCGCTCCTCACCGTGTTCGGGGACGAGGACCCGCTGTGCCCCGAGGAACGGACCGCCGACTGGGCCCTGTTCAGCGAGAACACCCGCAGTGTCTGGCTGCCGGGTGGCCACATGCTGCTGACGGAGAGCCCCGCCCTGGTGGTGGACGCCGTCGTCGGCAATCTCGACCAGTTCGCGGCAGAACAGTCCTAGCTCCCGCACCCGGACCGACCGAGGTTGACTTCCATGACGACCGTCCAGGCCTCCGCCGACCGCCCGTCGACCGACGCGGACCACCGGCTCGACGCACTCCTGCTCGAACGGTGGGAGCGCGATCCCGGACTCCCCGCGATCGTCTCCGGCGACACCGTCCTCACCGTGGGCGAGTTGAGGGAACGGGTCCTGCGGACCGCCGCGGCCCTTCGCGCGCACGGCGTACGGGCCGGTGACCGCGTCGTGATCCACCACGATCGCTCCGTCGAGTTCGTGGTGGCCGTGCTGGGCGCCATGTTCGCGGGCGCAGCCCACGCGGCACTCGGCGTGGACGACCCGCCGCAACGGATCCTGCGGTCCGTCCAGGACTGCGCGCCCCGGGCCGTACTCACCAACTCCGCGCTGCGCGACCGCTTCTCGGATGTGCCGGGCATGTCGGACCTGGCCGTCCTGACGGACGAGGAGTGCGCCACGTACCCGCCGACGCCCGAACCCGTACGGGACGCCTCGGACGCGTCGGCGGACGATCCCGTCGCCGTCATCCACACCTCGGGATCCACCGGCCGCCCCAAGGCCTCGCTGATCAGCCACCGCGCTCTCGTCTCACGGATCACGGCCCTGCAGACCACGCACCGCATGGACGAGCGCGACCGGATGATGCACCACACGGTGTGCACGTTCGACATGCACCTCGGAGAGCTGTACTGGCCGTTGCTCGCCGGCGCCACCGTCGTCATCGCGGCCCCGGGGCGCCATCGCGACGCGGACCATCTCGCGGAGCTGATACGCGACCAGGGGATCACGACGGTCTACTTCGGCGTGTCCCAGCTCGAACTCTTCCTGCTGACCCGCGATCCCGCCGAGCGGTACGACGGGCTGCGGCAGGTGCTCACCGGCGGCGAAGTGCTCGGTCCCGACCTGGTCAGGCGCTTCCACTCGCGTTCCACCGCGTCGCTCACCAATATCTACGGGCCCAGTGAGTGCACGATCTACTGCACGGCCTGGGTGCTGCCGCGCGATCCCGACCTGGACACCGTGCTCATCGGTCCCGCCATCCAGGACACCGAACTGTGGATCCTCGACGAGAACGGCGTCCCGGTCGCCGAAGGGGAACCCGGCGAGCTCCACATCGGCGGCGCCGGCGTCGCCCTCGGCTATCTGAACCGGCCCGAACTCACCGCCGAGCGCTTTCTCGACGCCCCCGCGGTGAGCCCGGACGGCCGCCTCTACCGATCCGGCGACCTGGTCAGGGCGCGGCCCGACGGCGCGCTGGAGTTCCTGGGCCGGGCCGACCGGCAGGTGAAGATCCGGGGCATCCGCATCGAGCCCGGCGAGATCGAGGAGACCGCCAAGCGCTGTACGGGGGTCAGGCAGGCGGCGGTCGTCGCACACGGCTCGGGTCCCGAGAAGCGCCTTGCCGCGTTCGTGGTGCCCGACAACGGCACGGAACCGGGCAGCCTGCCGTCGTCCGTACGCGAGGCCCTGCGGACCTGGCTCCCGCCGTACATGGTGCCGTCGGCCATCGAGGTGGTGGACGAACTGCCGCTGTCGGCGAACGGCAAGCTGGACCGGCGTCTCCTGGAGACCTGGGCGGCGAAACGGTCGGCCGAATCCGCGCCCGCGCGGCCCGTACAACATGCCCCCGTCGGCGTGGATATGGATGTGGAGAGCGTCGTGTCCGAGGTGTGGTGCGAGGTCCTCCAGGTCTCCACCGTCGGCCGGGACGACGACTTCTTCGACCTGGGCGGCGATTCCTTCAAGGTGCTGCGCGTCGTCGAGACCCTCCGGGAACGGCTGCGGGCGGACATCCCCCTGGCGGCGCTGCTGCTGGAGCCGACAGCGGCCGACTTCAGCGAGGAACTGCGCCGCATCATGGCGCACGGGCCCACGGACTGAACCGGGAGGCCGGCGAGTTCCGGGAGTTGCCGGGAGCCCCGGGAACGCGAAACGGGGGCCCGGAACTCCCGGGCCCCCGCGTCTGGTTCCGTAACGCCCTACTACGGCGCGTCCGTCACCGTGCCGTCGAGCACCGGCCCCTCGACCTGTTCGCCCTCCGCCGTCCAGAGGGACAGCTGGATCCGCAGCGACTCCTCCGGCTCGGTCACGCCGTCCGCGACGACGGGAATGGTCACGTCGGTGGTCAGCTCGCCCTGGGGGATGGCGAGGGGCAGATAGAGCCCTGCCAGCCCGGACAGCGGCCGGGAGGGGTTCGGTGACTCGCCGGTGGTCTCGTCGAGCCAGGCCGGGTCGACGTCGGTGGTGGACAGTTCGGCGCCGCCGACCGGAGCGAACGCGGAGTCGATCCAGATCTCCGTGTCGGCGACCGCGGACTGGGTGATCCGCCAGGTCAGGCTCTGGCCCTCGGTGACCCGGCTCGGAACCGGCGTCACACTGAACGTGGGCATCGGGTCGTCGTCCTTCACGGTCACGCCGCCGAGGTGGTTGCCGACCACCGTGTCGTGGACGGCCTTCGCGAACACGTTGTACGCCGTGCCGTAGCTGTAGCGGGTGTTGCCGGGCACGTCGACCGGCACGTCGATGCTCTCGGAGCCGGGGCGCACGGTCACCACCCGGGACGTGGTCTCACGGGTCTCGGGGTCCGCGACGAAGAGCCGGATCTGTCCACTGCCCCGCCCGGAGAGCCGTACCGGCACCTGGTAGGTCTTGACTCCGGAGTCGCCCTCGTCGGCGGTCAGCCGGCCGATGTCGACGCGGGGCGGCGAGACCGGCCGTACGTCCGCCATGCCGGGGCGCCAGCCCCAGGCGTCGATCAGCCACGCCTTTCCGGATCCGCTGCGGGGGGTCAGTTCCAGGGACTTCACCTGCTTGAGGTCCAGCCCGGCCGCGGTCGCGGCGGTCAGCGGTACGCGTACCTCCTGGCCCCAGTACGAGGTCGTCCGCTCGGTGCCCGGCAGTCCGTCGAGGCGGATGTCGCCGAGCGTGGCCCGTCGGCCCGCGGTGTCGGTGAGGGACACGTCCATGCGGGTGCCGGTGGTGTTCGGGGGCACGACGACCCGCAGGGCCAGCGACTTGGCTCCGGTCACCGAGACCGGTCGTTCGGGCTCCACCCGTACCGCGGAACCCGGCGTCGACCAGCCGAGCGCCACGGCGTTGCGGCCCGGTTCGCGGTCCGTCTCCCAGCCGGCGAAGTGCGGTGACGCGCCGGGCTCGTCGGGGTTGAGGCAGCTCGTCGCCGGGTCGGGGTCGACCTGCTCGCACAGCCGGCCGCCGTCCACCTTCACCGAGGGGTCCGGAAGGAACGCGCCGGCGCGACGGGCGCCGACGGCGTGGGTGAGGACGCGGGCGGAACCCGCGGACTTCGCGCGTACGCCGGAGCCGTCCAGCAGGGGCCGGACCCGGTCGTCGCCCGCGACGAACACCCGGGCCGCGGCGGCTATGTAGGTGGAGCCGGCGGCCTGCTGCTTCTTGGCGGTCAGGCGTGTCGCGGTGCCCGGTGTGCACACCGCGTCCGGCGACCCCTCGTCGTTCCAGAAGTCGTCGTTGGCGGGCGCCTGGGCCTGGCCCGGCGTCCACTCGGTGTTGAAGTAGTTGTGGTTGGCGCCGACCATGTAGACCGCGCTGTGCAGGGCGGCACCACGGCTGACACCGCGGGTCCCGTCCACGTAGATCTCACCCTGCAGATCGGACACATCGCCGTCGCAGCCGGGCAGGATCGTCATCGACGGCACCTCGGGAGCGGGGTTCTGCCCGAAGATCGTGGGGCCGATCAGGACGGTCCCCCTGATCTTCCAGCGCACCGGACCCCGGTAGCCGTCCCGGTCGGCGGGAGGCCTGGAGAGGCTGTCCATCGCGGCCCGGTTCACGCCCTCGCCGCCCCGCGAGTGACCGACCAGGAGTACGCGCGACAGGTCGGCCCGCGCCGCCTTCCGTACGATCTCCGGTGCCGAGGTCCGTCCGGTGCCCGACCAGTTCGCCCAGCGGGCGAGGTGCTGGCGTACGAGGGACGAGCGGGCCTGCGCGCCGCCGTCCTCCGCCGCGAAGTCCTGGCCGTTGACGCCGTTGGCGGAGATGGACACCGTCACATAGCCCTGGGACGCCAGCAGTTTCTGGTCGTGCAGATAGCCGCGGTAGCTCGGTATCGCCTTCGAACCGGTGGGGCAGGGCCAGTCGCCGACGAACTCGCCGCCCGGGCCCCCGGTGTAGCAGGTGGGGTGGCGGCCGTGCAGGAAGAGGGCCAGCGGGCGCTTGCCCTGGGCCCCGGCCGGGGCGACCACGGCCGCGCGCATCTCCACCGGTTCGGGGAAGTCGGGCAGCTTCACGGACTTCAGCTCGTACTCGCCGCTGACGGTGCGGTACGGGCCGGGGACGCCGGGGTCCACGGGGTTGGCCGGCGGCAGGGCCGACGGCTTCACCGGCGCCTTGGAGGAACGCCGCCGTGAGTCCGCCTCGATGCCGGCCTCGTCGAGGCGGCGACCGGCGGCCCGTACCTGGAGGTCCTTCGCCGGTCCGAGCTCCACGCCCTGGAGGGCCAGTTTGAACGTGTGCCCGTCCCTGGCGGCGAGGGGCCGGCCCAGGAACCGGTCGCCGGAGTAGAACTCGACGGCGGCGTCTCCCATGGGCACGGGTGTGGTCGAACGCCAGGTCAGGTGCTGACCGGATCTCGTCTCGGTGATCTGCCAGCCCGCCGGGAGTCTGCCGTCGGGGTCGGCCGAGGCCGCGGGCGGTGCGGGTTCGGCGGCCGGGCGGGCCTGCGCGACTCCTTGCGACCCCACCACCACCGCCAACAACGCCGCAGCGGCGACCAATGTGCGCCGGGCATGGATCAACGTCCTTCTCCTCCTGTTGGCTCCTGCGCCCGGGCATCTCGGTTGCCCCAGGTGTCCCGGGCATCTCTCTCGTCCCTGAGAAGAAGATGAGAATCGGGGCCACGGGGTTGCTCGGAGTCGACGTCCGGTCGAGGCAGGCGGGCGCCTCAAGTGGAGCCTGGAGAAGCGGAGTTGGCCCGGTGCGCGCGATGCGGGGCCGGAGGAGGGAAGATCCGGGCCAGGCCCTAGGAGCCGAGCGTCGCCAGGGCCGGGCCGAAGGCGATGAGCAGCGGGATGAGCGGGGCCAGGGCCGCGGCCGTCGTCGTACCGCGGCGGTGGGTCCGCGGCAGGCGGGGCGGCGGGTCCAGGAGGCGCTCCACCCGCTGGTGGAGCAGGGGGCGGGGAGTGGCGCAGGACAGGACGCCCCGGTGCTGGTTCAGCTCGATCAGCGCGAGGGCGGTGGTGAGGTGGCCGCAGCGACGGGAGGCCGTGTCGTCGGCGGAGAGCTCGACCAGGCGGTGGGTCTGGTCGCGGAAGTGGGTGAAGAGCGGGATGCCCGGGAAACCGGAGGCCAGGGCCTGGGAGAGGTGCAGGAGCCAGTCGTGGCGGGCCCGGGCGTGACCCAGCTCATGGGCCTGGATGGCGTCCAGCTGGTGGTCGGTGAGCCGCTGCAGGGCGCCCGTGGTGACAACGAGCTGGGGCGGGCTGCCCGGCATCCACCAGGCGTCCGGGTACTCGTCCTCCAGCACGAGGAGCGGGCCGCGCGAGTCGCTGAGCCCGCCCGGCAGCTCGGGGGCGCGTTCGCGCAGGTGCTCGCGGCGCAGCCGCCCGCGCCTGCGGGCCTCCGCCACCTCCCGCGCCAGCATGGCCGTGGTCCAGGCGGCACCGCCGGCCAGCAGCAGCGTCAGGGCGGTGGTCCAGGGCGGGGCGGCGGCCAGGTCGTACGCCGCGGTGACCCTGGGCGGCGCGGGCGCGAAGACATGGACACGGACGGTGTGGAAGACCGCCGAGGCGCTCAGCACGAGCGAGGTCAGGCAGCAGAGCAGCACGGTCGCGACCAGGCACTGCCACACCCACAGCGCGAGCACGGGCTCCCGGTCGGGCCAGACCGCACGGGTCAGGACACGGGGCGCCGCGACCGCCGCCGCCAGGGCGACGACCGCCATCAGGAGCAGGGAGATCGATACGGTCATGTCGCGGGCTCCTTCGGGAAGCGGCCGTGGACACGCTACCTGCCACCGGGGCCAGGACGGCAATGAGCGGCACGACTGCGAACCGCGAGTAACCATGGACGCATGAGCGCATGGACGGTGGTGGCGCGGTGAGCGGGGCGAGTGCCGGGCGCGGGGCGGGCGGCGGGTACTCCGGTACGCCGCTGGCCAAGAAGATCGGGGTCAAGGCCGGGCAGCGGGTGCGGTTGCTGCACACGCCGGGGGAGGGGTGGGTGATCCCCGGGCTGCCCGAGGGCTGCGAGGTCGCCGAAGGAGGACCGAAGGGGGCGGACGTCACCGTGGCCTTCTACTGCGAGGCGGCCGTGCTGGCCGCCGAGGGGCCCGGGCTCGTCGAGGCGCTCGCCGACTCCGCGATGCTCTGGATCGCCTGGCCGCGGAAGGCCGCCGGCCACGTCAGCGACATCACCGAGAACGGGCTGCGGGAGCTGTTCCTGCCGCTGGGCGTCGTGGATGTGAAGGTCGCCGCGCTCGGGGACGACTGGTCGGGGCTGAAGTTCGTACGCCGCAAGGAGAATCGGCGTATTTGAAGAGTCCTTACCGTGAACGGCTAGCATCGCCCCTTGTTGTCGAACGAGGTCGAGTGATGGGGGTGGGTGCCGTGCCGATGGAGCCGCGGATCGCGGTGGCCGTGGTGACGATGGGCACACGGCCCCAGGAGGTCGACGCGCTGCTCGCGTCGGTGGCCAAGCAGGACGTCGCGCCCACCCGGATCGTGATCGTCGGGAACGGCTGCCCGCTCCCCGAGTTCGCCGACCGGCTGGGGCTGCCCGGCGAGGTCACCGCGATCGAGGTCGACGAGAACCTCGGGTGCCCGGGCGGCCGGAACGTCGCACTGCGCCGGCTGCGGGAGTTCGGGGACGTGGACGTCGTCGTCGACCTGGACGACGACGGGCTCCTCGTCGACCCGGACGTCCTGCGGCGCGTACGGGACCTGTACGCCGCCGATCCGCGCCTCGGCATCGTCGGATTCCGTATCGCCGACGAGCACGGCGAGACCCAGCGGCGGCACGTGCCCCGGCTCGGCGCGAAGGACCCGATGCGGGGCGGGGAGGTCACCGGCTTCCTCGGCGGCGGACACGCCCTCTCCATGGAGATGCTCGCGCAGACCGGGGACTGGCCGGCCGAGTTCTTCTTCGCGCACGAGGAGACCGACCTGGCGTGGCGTGCCGCCGACGCCGGGTGGACCATCCGCTACGAGCCCGAACTGCTGCTCCAGCACCCCAAGACCTCACCCGCGCGGCACGCCATCTACTACCGCGTCACCGCCCGCAACCGCGTCTGGCTGGTCCGGCGCCGCCTGCCGCTTCCGCTCATCCCCGTCCACCTGGCGGTCTGGATCGCGCTGACTCTCCTGCGGACACGCTCTGTTGGCGGGCTGCGGGCATGGTTCGGCGGCTTCGTGGAGGGGCTCCGGGTCTCGGCGGGGGAACGGCGGCCGATGCGCTGGGGGACCGTGTGGCGGCTCACGCGCCTGGGGCGGCCGCCGGTCGTCTGATCGGGTCCCGCCCACCTGCTTCCGGACCCGGTCGCTACGGCGACACTCCCCCGAGCCGCGGCGACCTACGACGCCAACCGCGTACCGGAACGACCGGATCCGAACGGTGATCAAATCAGGCCACGCCAACCGATCGCTAACATGGGGCGAACGGTGTGGCGAGGCACAGAGTTTCGCCTGGGAGGTGGCGGGAGCGGCGGATTCAGGCCGTTGACGGCCGCCGATGGGAAGAGGCGGACAGGTGGGCGGCGGACAGCGGTCGGAGCGGGGCGCCGGGCCGCGCCGCGGTCGATCGTCCGGCCGTCCGGACGGGCCGTCACCTGGGGCGATACCCGCGTCCTCGCCCGAGCCGGGTTCCGGAGTGCCATCCGGGCTGCGATCCGTGCTGCGTTTCGGGCTCCTCGGGCCGACCGTCGTGTACGACGCGGACGGTGTGCCACGGCCGGTCAGCAGCGCGAAGGGGCGGGTGCTGCTCACCGCTTTGCTGCTGGAACCGGGCCGGGTCGTCTCCGTCGACGTGCTCAAGGACGCGCTGTGGGGCGGGACAGCGCCCGCCTCCGCGCACGCGTCGCTGCAGAACCACGTGACCCGTCTGCGGCGCCTCCTGGACGACCCGGACCGGCTGCGGTCGGTGCCGCCCGGCTACCAACTGCGTGTCTCCGAGGGTGAGTTGGACGTACGCCTCTTCGAGACCCGGATCGGCGCAGCCCGGGTGGCACACGCGCGGCGGGACTGGGACCGGGCCGTGGCCGAGGCCGTTGCGGCGCTCGGGCTCTGGCGCGGCACCCCGCTGACCGGCATGCCTCCCGGGCTCGGCGGACTCTCCCTCGTCCAACGGCTGGAGGAGGCAAGGCTGTTCGCCCTGGAGTGCCGGTACGACGCGGAACTGGAGCTGGGCCGCGGGGTGTCCGACGGGGACGTACGGCTCTCCGGTCTCGCACCCGAACTGGCCGCGCTGGTCGCGGAGTTCCCCCTCCGCGAGGCCTTCCACCGTCAGCTCATGAAGGTCCTCCACCGGACGGGCCGCCGCGCCGAGGCCCTCGCCGTCCACCGAGACCTGCGCCGCACCCTCGTCCGCGAACTCGGCGTGGAACCGGGCCTCGCGGTCCGGGAGGCCCATTTGGAGATTCTGCGGGACGAGGATTCGGGGCCGGCTTCAGCGGCAGGGTCGGGACCGGGTCCGAGATCTGGCTCGGGCTCGGGGCCGGCGCCAGCTGCAGCGTCGGGACCGGGACCGGGACCGGGATCTGGATCTGGATCGGGCCCGGATGCGTCCGCCCGTGATGAGATCGGTGCCGCCGGGACAGCGGCTCCCGCCAAGGCAGCGGCTCCCGCCGGGACGGCGGCCCCCGCCGGGCGGCAGTCCACCGGAGGCGACGGCGTTTCCGCCCTGCTGCCCGCCAAGTCGGCGTCCACCCGTACTGATCCGAGCGGAGCCGACCACTCGTCCTCCGCGGAAGCCGCCCCGGCTGCCCCGGACACCACGTCCGCCCCGGCGACTCCAGCCACCCCCGGCACTCCTGGAACCCCCGGCACCTCCGCCCCTCCGAAGGCCCCCGTCCCTGCCCTCGTCCC
>NZ_JAPWHT010000274.1:0-13766 GCF_027270795.1 Streptomyces sp. ActVer | reverse complement strand
ACGCTTCCTTTGTACTCACCCTCTCGGGCTTTCCTCCGGGCTTCCCTTCGGTCTTGCGTTTCCGACTCTATCAGACCGTTTTCCGATCCGATTTCCTCGGTGCTTTCCAGGTTTTCGCTTTCGCGCTTCCCTTTCCGGCGACTCCGACTTTATCAGAAGTTCTGAGTCGGAATTCCCGCCCCGGTCGGGGTGGTCCGGACACGCAGTTGTGCCGGGTTCCCGTTCAGGCGGAGCCGTAAACGTACTGGAGCGGGGCGCCCCGATGCAAATCGAGGGGCCCCGCTCCGGGTTCACGCGTACGAGGTGCTCAAACCTCGACCACGACCGGCAGGATCATCGGCCGGCGGCGGTAGTTGTCGGAGACCCATTTGCCCAGCGTGCGGCGGATGAGCTGCTGCATCTGGTGGGGTTCGACGACGCCGTCCTGGGCCGACCTCTCCAGGACCTCGTTGATCCTCGGGAGGACGTCGGCGAAGGCGGAGTCGTCGATGCCCGAGCCACGGGCCTGGATGTGCGGACCGCCGGTGATCTTGCCCGTGCTGGAGTCCATCACCACGAAGACCGAGATGATGCCCTCGTCGCCGAGGATCTTGCGGTCCTTGAGTGCGGGCTCGCCGACATCGCCGACCGAGAGACCGTCGACGTACACGTATCCCGCCTGGACCTTGCCGGAGATCTTGGCCTTGCCTTCGACGAGGTCGACGACGACGCCGTCCTCGGCGATGACGATCCGGTCGTGCGGGACACCGGTGAGGGCACCCAGCTCGGCGTTGGCGCGCAGGTGGCGCCATTCGCCGTGGACCGGCATCAGGTTGCGCGGCTTGCAGATGTTGTAGAAGTACAGGAGCTCGCCCGCGGACGCGTGGCCCGAGACGTGCACCTTGGCGTTGCCCTTGTGGACGACGTTGGCGCCCCAGCGGGTCAGGCCGTTGATGACGCGGTAGACCGCGTTCTCGTTGCCCGGGATGAGCGACGACGCCAGGATCACCGTGTCGCCCTGGACGATGCGGATCTGGTGGTCGCGGTTCGCCATGCGGGACAGCGCGGCCATCGGCTCGCCCTGTGAGCCCGTACAGACGAGGACGATCTCGCGCTCCGGGAGGTCGTCGAGCGTCTTGACGTCGACGACCAGGCCCGGCGGGACCTTCAGGTAGCCCAGGTCTCTCGCGATGCCCATGTTGCGGACCATCGAGCGGCCGACGAAGGCGACCCGGCGGCCGTACTCGTGCGCGGCGTCGAGGATCTGCTGGATGCGGTGGACGTGGCTGGCGAAGCTGGCCACGATGATCCGCTTGCTGGCGCCGGCGAAGACCTGGCGCAGCACGTTCGAGATGTCGCGCTCGGGCGGGACGAATCCCGGGACCTCGGCGTTCGTGGAGTCCGAGAGGAGGAGGTCGATGCCCTCCTCGCTCAGACGCGCGAACGCGTGTAGATCTGTCAGCCGACCGTCCAGCGGAAGCTGGTCCATCTTGAAGTCGCCGGTGTGGACGACCATGCCCGCGGGGGTGCGGATGGCGACCGCGAGGGCGTCCGGGATGGAGTGGTTGACCGCGACGAACTCGCAGTCGAAGGGACCGATGCGCTCTCGGTGGCCCTCCGCGACCTCGAGCGTGTACGGACGGATGCGGTGCTCCTGGAGCTTCGCCTCGATGAGGGCGAGGGTCAGCTTGGAGCCGATGAGCGGGATGTCCGGCTTCTCGCGCAGGAGGAAGGGGACGCCGCCGATGTGGTCCTCGTGACCATGGGTGAGGACGATGCCCTCGATGTCGTCGAGGCGGTCCCTGACGGAACTGAAGTCCGGCAGGATCAGGTCGATTCCGGGCTGCTCCTCCTCCGGGAAGAGCACGCCGCAGTCGACGATCAGAAGGCGGCCTCCGTACTCGAAGACCGTCATGTTTCGGCCGATTTCTCCGAGGCCGCCGAGCGGGGTGACCCGCAGGCCGCCCTTCGGGAGGACCGGCGGAGCGGCGAGTTCAGGATGCGGATGACTCAAAAGACTCTCCTCACCACACGCGCCACGTACCTGGCAGGGCACGTGGCGCGCGTGACGTTCGTGCAGTAGCAGTTGTCTGGTGGTGCAGGCCCTCCGGCCTGCGGATCGTGCGTATTCAGTTGTGAAGTCTGTGGTTAGAGCTGTACCCCGCCGGCGGCAAGATCGATCTTGAGCTGGGCGGTCTCCTCGGGTGACAGGCCGACCATGGGCAGACGCAGCGGCCCGGCGGGCAGGCCCTGGAGGGCGAGCGCGGCCTTGGTCGTCATCACACCCTGGGTGCGGAACATGCCGGTGAAGACCGGAAGCAGCTTCTGGTGGATCTCGGTGGCCTTCTGGACGTCGCCGCTGACGTACGCGTCGATCATGGCCCGCAGCTCGGGGGTGACGACGTGACCGACGACGGAGACGAAGCCGACCGCGCCCACGGAGAGGAGCGGGAGGTTCAGCATGTCGTCGCCGGAGTACCAGGCGAGGCCGGAGCTGGCGATGGCCCAGCTGGCACGGCCCAGGTCGCCCTTGGCGTCCTTGTTGGCGACGATACGCGGGTGCTCGGCCAGACGCACCAGCGTTTCCGTGTTGATCGGGACACCGCTGCGGCCGGGGATGTCGTAGAGCATCACCGGGAGTTCGGTCGCGTCGGCGATGACCTTGAAGTGCTGGTAAAGGCCCTCCTGCGGGGGCTTGTTGTAGTACGGCGTGACGGTCAGGAGACCGTGTGCGCCGACCTTCTCGGCCGACCGGGCCAGCTCGACGCTGTGGCGCGTGTCGTTCGTGCCGACGCCCGCGACGACGTGGGCACGGTCGCCGACCGCCTCCAGTACGGCTCGTACGAGATCCGCTTTCTCCGCGTTGCTGGTGGTCGGGGACTCGCCGGTGGTGCCGTTGACGATCAGGCCGTCGTTGCCTGCGTCCACCAGGTGGGTGGCGAGCCGCTGAGCGCCGTCGAGGTCGAGTGCGCCGTCCGCCGCGAAGGGCGTGACCATTGCGGTGAGGACCCGCCCGAAGGGGGTCTGCGGAGTGGAGGTCGGAGCCATGGGTAACACGCTACTCGCTGCTCAACGTGCGGTCTGCCCTCGGGGGCGGCGACAAGTCATGACAAAAGAGGAGCCCGGCACTGCCTGCTCGGGGGTTCAAGCAGTGCCGGGTCCGTTTGATCAGGCTAGATGAACTTCTCGAAATGCCGCAATACGGACACTTCGCATGGTTGACCCGTACACATGTGCCCGACCGGGTGACGGAGGTGCGTTACGGCGCCACGCGCCCGTTGGCGTTGAAGGCGGCGTACGTGAGGGGCATGAGCCGGGCCCATTCGGCCTCCATCTTCTCGCCGACCATCTCGATCTCCCGCTGGGGGAAGGACGGGACCTTCGCCAGCTCGTGCTGGGTGCGCAGGCCGAGGAAGTGCATCAGCGAGCGGGCGTTGCACGTCGCGTACATCGACGAGAAGAGGCCGACCGGGAGGACCGCACGGGCGACCTCGCGGGCCACGCCGGCGGCGAGCATCTCCTGGTACGCCTCGTACGCCTGGCGGTAGGAGTCCTCCATGACGCGGCCCGTCAGCTCCTGCTGGGCCTGGGTGCCGTCCACGAAGACGTACTTGCCGGGGCGGCCCTCCTGGACCAGCTTGCGGGACTCTCCCGGGACGTAGAAGACCGGCTGGAGCTCCCTGTACCGGCCCGACTCCTCGTTGTACGACCAGCCGACGCGGTGGCGCATGAACTCGCGGAAGACGAAGATCGGGGCGTTGATGAAGAACGTCATCGAGTTGTGCTCGAAGGGGCTGCCGTGCCGGTCCCGCATCAGGTAGTTGATCAGGCCCTTCGAGCGCTCCGGGTCCTTCTTCAGCTCGTCGAGGGACTGCTCCCCGACCGTCGAGACGCGGGCGGCGAACAGCACGTCGGAGTCGGAGGCGGTGTGCTTGACCAGCTCGACGGTGACATCGCTGCGGAAGCTGGGCTTGAGGTCGTCGGCGGGTGTGTCGGTCACGGCTTGGAGGGTCCTTCCCATCACTGGCTCGGGCGGCGTCCACTCTACGGCCCGGCACTGACAACGGGGCGTTCGGTGTCGTGCCGCGACATTCTTCGCCCAACTTCTGCGAAGTCGGTGAAACCGGGCACCAATTGGGGCTCTCGCTCGTCTGTATTGGTGACAGCGATTCGTTCGAGTCGCCTGTTCCGTCAGACCCCCTTCGAGCCTCCAGAGGAGAAGCGCACTTCATGTTTCGTCGGCGCGAGCCCGTTCCGTTCGCCTTCATCGCCGAAGCCGACAGGTTCCGCAGCAATGTCACTCCCCCACCGTGTCAGCGGGCCTCCGCCGCTGAGCTGGCGGGCCGATGGCTCATAGGCCTCACCGTGGTCGCGGGCCTCGTGGGCTCCCTGCTCATAGGGACGCCCGCCCTGTCCGCCGACAGCTCACCTGCGCATACGCAACAGTCGGACGCGTCGCAGGGCCGTTGACCCTCCTCCCGCCCGGATGGCCTGGGAGCACCCCCATGGACCCCCGAGGGTGGTGACCGGAGATCCCGCTAGGTAGCCTCACCGGGCATAGTCCATGCGTGGATTGAGTGAGGATCAGTCGTGCCCCTGCCCTTTCTGACCGCCGATCGTGCTTTCGACGAGGCGGGCGAGGATCTCGCGCTGCCGTTCGACGATCGCGACCAGTGGCGACGCCCCTACCGGCCCGGACCGTGGCGCGTCGCCGCGGCGGCGCTTCTGCTGCTGCTCGCGTCGTACGTGCTGTTCGCGGCGGTCATCGTCGTGGCGGCCGGCAACCGGTCCGGTGGCGCGGTGTTCCTGGGGCTCGCGGCGCTCGTCATCGTGTGTGCCCTGCGGCTGCTGCGGATGGGCGCGTGGGTGAGCGCGTACGGGCTGCGCCGGGTCCGTTTCCTGGTCACGAGCACGACTCCCTGGGCGAAGGTTCAGACGGTGCGGACGGTCCAGCAGCCGGTGCGCTGGCTCGGGCTGCCGCGCACCGTGCAGGGGCAGGCGCTCGTCCTCATCAGCGGCGACCGCTCCGGTGCCGAGCCGACTCAGTTGCTGACCTCGCACAACGCGGACTTCCTCGGGCGCCCCGACGCGTTCGACCGGGCCGCGGACGGCGTCGAGGTCTGGGCGGACGAGTACCGCGGGCACGCCTGACGGCGAGCGCGGACAGACGCACACAGGCATGGCCGAAGGGGCCGGTCCGCGGACCGGCCCCTTCGGCCATGCCTGTGTGCGTCTGTGTCGGTGCCTCAGGCCCGTACGGGTTTCCCGTCGTGCAGGGCGATCGCGTGCTGCATCGCCTTGCGGGCCCGGGGAGTGTCCCGGGCGTCGTGGTAGGCGATGGCCAGCCGGAACCAGCTGCGCCAGTCGTCGGGGGCGTCCTCGGTCTCGGCCTTGCGCCTGGCGAAGACCTCGTCCGCCGAGTCGCGGTCGATGCGGCCGGCCGAGGTGCGCTTCAACTCGTCGACGGGCAGGCCGCCTTCGGCGTCGAGCTCGGCGGCGAGCCGGTTGGCCCTGCTGACGAACTGGGTGTTCTTCCAGAGGAACCAGATGCCGATCACCGGCAGGATGAGGACAGCGACGCCGAAGGTGACGGTGAGCAGGGTGCCGTTCTGTATGAGCATCAGCCCGCGGCTGCCGACCAGGACGAAGTAGACGACCAGGACGGCGGCCGTGACGGCGTATGTGATCTTCGCGCCCATGGCGGTTACTTCAGATCCAGGAAGTGTTCCAGGCCGAAGGTGAGGCCCGGGGTGTCCACGACGCGGCGTACGCCGAGCAGGATGCCCGGCATGAAGCTGCTGTGGTGGAGGGAGTCGTGGCGGACGGTGAGCGTCTCGCCCTCGGCGCCGAGCAGCACCTCCTGGTGGGCCAGCAGACCGCGCAGGCGGACCGAGTGCACCGGGACGCCGTCGACGTCCGCGCCGCGGGCGCCGTCCAGGGCCGTGACCGTGGCGTCGGGCTGAGGGGCGCTGTCCGCCCGCTGCCGGGCGGCGGCGATGAGCTGGGCGGTGCGGTGGGCGGTGCCGCTCGGGGCGTCCACCTTGTTCGGGTGGTGCAGCTCGATGACCTCGACGGACTCGAAGTACGGCGCGGCCACCTCCGCGAACTTCATCGTGAGAACGGCGCCGATGGAGAAGTTCGGGGCGATGAGCACGCCCGTCTCCGGTGAGGCGGCGAGCGAGGTGTTCAGCTGCGCGAGGCGCTCGTCGGTCCAGCCCGTCGTACCGACCACGGCGTGGATGCCGTGGCGGACGCAGAAGTCGAGGTTACCCATGACCGAGGCGGGCGTGGTCAGTTCGACGACGACCTGGGCGCCGGCGTCCACCAGCGTCCCCAGCTTGTCGTCGCGGCCGAGGGCGGCCACCAGCTCCAGGTCCGCGGCCGCCTCGACGGCTCGTACCGCCTCGGATCCGATGCGGCCCTTGGCACCGAGGACCGCCACGCGCAGCTTGCTCATCTTCTTGCTTCCTTACCGGATTCGGGGGTTACGCGACCGCTTCGTGCAGACGGGAAGCCTGTTTGTCCTTCAGCGGGCCGATGACCGACAGCGAGGGCCGCTGTCCCAGGATCTCGCGGGCCACCTCCCGTACGTCGTCCGGGGTGACCGAGGCGATCCGGGTCAGCATGTCGTCGACGGACATCTGCTCGCCCCAGCACAGCTCGCTCTTGCCGATACGGTTCATCAGCGCGCCCGTGTCCTCCAGGCCGAGGACCGTGGAGCCGCGGAGCT
Organism: Streptomyces sp. ActVer; assembly: GCF_027270795.1. Lineage (NCBI taxonomy): Bacteria > Bacillati > Actinomycetota > Actinomycetes > Kitasatosporales > Streptomycetaceae > Streptomyces > Streptomyces sp. ActVer. Next base: position 7,057 of record NZ_JAPWHT010000274.1, on the reverse strand, counting down.
GGCCGATGGCGCGGCCGATCTCGTCGTCCGACAGGCCGTGCTCGGCGACCTGGTCGAGTTCGTCGCGGCAGATCTTCAGCACGTCGTGCACCTGGCTCGGGCGGCAGCCCGCGTACACACCGAAGAGGCCGCAGTCGGCGAAGCCCGAGGTGTACGAGTACACGCTGTAGGCGAGGCCGCGCTTCTCGCGGACCTCCTGGAAGAGGCGGGAGGACATGCCGCCGCCCAGCGCGGTGTTCAGAACGCCCAGGGCCCAGCGGCGCTCGTCCGTGCGGGCCAGGCCCGGCATGCCGAGGACGATGTGGGCCTGTTCGGTCTTGCGGCCGAGGAGTTCGACGCGGCCCGCCGTACGGATGGAGCGGGAGCCGTCGCGCGGGGCGATCGGCGTCGCGTCGGGCTGCTTGAGGGCGCCCGACTTCTCGAAGGCGGCGCGGACCTGGCGTACGACCTTGTTGTGGTCGACGTTTCCGGCGGCGGCGACCACGAGGTGGGTCGGGTCGTAGTGCTTCTTGTAGAAGCGGCGGATGCGGTCCGCGGTGAGGGCGTTGACGGTGTCGACCGTGCCGAGGACCGGGCGGCCGAGGGGGGTGTCGCCGAGCATGGTGTGCGCGAACAGGTCGTGCACGCAGTCGCCCGGGTCGTCCTCCGTCATGGCGATCTCTTCGAGGATCGCGCCCCGCTCGACGTTCACGTCCTCTTCGAGGATCAGCGAGCCCGTGAGCATGTCGCAGACGACGTCGATGGCGAGCGGGAGGTCGGTGTCGAGCACGCGTGCGTAGTAGCACGTGTACTCCTTCGCCGTGAACGCGTTCATCTCGCCGCCGACCGCGTCGATGGCGGAGGAGATGTCCAGGGCGCTTCGCTTCTGGGTGCCCTTGAAGAGGAGGTGTTCCAGGTAGTGCGTGGCGCCGTTCAGAGCCGGCGTCTCGTCGCGCGAGCCGACGTGCGCCCAGATGCCGAAGGTGGCGGAGCGCACGGAGGGCAGGGTTTCGGTGACGATGCGCAGGCCGCCCGGGAGGGTGGTCTTGCGGACCGTACCGATGCCGTTCTCGCCCTTGATCAGGGTTTGGGTACGGGCGACGGCCCGCGCCTCCGAGGAGGTGCGGGCCGTCGCCGTGGAGCTACTCGACGTCACTTGTCGGTGTCGTCCTTCTTCTCATCGTCGCCTTCGCCCTCGATCACGGGGATCAGGGAGAGCTTGCCGCGGGAGTCGATCTCGGCGATCTCGACCTGGACCTTGGAGCCCACGCCGACGACGTCCTCGACGTTCTCCACGCGCTTGCCGCCGGCGAGCTTGCGGATCTGCGAGATGTGCAGCAGACCGTCCTTGCCCGGGAGCAGCGACACGAACGCACCGAAGGTCGTCGTCTTCACGACGGTGCCCAGGTAGCGCTCGCCGACCTCCGGCATGGTCGGGTTCGCGATGCCGTTGATCGTGGCGCGGGCGGCCTCGGCCTGAGAGCCCTGGGCGGCACCGATGTAGATGGTGCCGTCGTCCTCGATCGTGATGTCGGCGCCGGTGTCCTCCTGGATCTGGTTGATCATCTTGCCCTTCGGGCCGATGACCTCACCGATCTTGTCCACGGGGATCTTGACCGTGATGATCCGCGGGGCGTTCGGGGACATCTCGTCCGGCGTGTCGATCGCTTCCATCATCACGTCGAGGATGTGGAGGCGGGCGTCACGGGCCTGCTTGAGGGCCGCGGCCAGGACGGAGGCCGGGATGCCGTCCAGCTTGGTGTCGAGCTGGAGGGCGGTCACGAACTCCTTGGTGCCGGCGACCTTGAAGTCCATGTCGCCGAAGGCGTCCTCCGCACCGAGGATGTCGGTGAGGGCGACGTAGTGCGTCTCGCCGTTGATCTCCTGGGAGATCAGGCCCATGGCGATACCGGCGACGGGGGCCTTCAGCGGCACACCGGCGTTGAGCAGCGACATGGTGGAGGCGCAGACCGAGCCCATGGACGTCGAGCCGTTGGAGCCGAGGGCCTCGGACACCTGACGGATCGCGTACGGGAAGTCCTCGCGCGAGGGCAGGACCGGGACGATCGCGCGCTCGGCGAGCGCGCCGTGGCCGATCTCGCGGCGCTTCGGGGAGCCGACGCGGCCGGTCTCGCCCACGGAGTAGGGCGGGAAGTTGTAGTTGTGCATGTAGCGCTTGCGGGTCACCGGGGAAAGGGTGTCCAGCTGCTGCTCCATCCGGAGCATGTTGAGGGTGGTGACGCCCAGGATCTGGGTCTCGCCACGCTCGAACAGCGCCGAGCCGTGCACGCGCGGGATGGCCTCGACCTCGGCGGCGAGCGTACGGATGTCCGTGACGCCGCGGCCGTCGATGCGGACCTTGTCCTTGATGACACGCTCACGGACCAGGGACTTGGTCAGCGAGCGGTACGCGGCGGAGATCTCCTTCTCGCGGCCCTCGAACTGCGGGAGCAGCTTCTCGGCGGCGATCTCCTTGATGCGGTCCAGCTCGGACTCGCGGTCCTGCTTGCCGGCGATGGTGAGCGCCTGGGAGAGCTCGCTCTTGACCGCGGCGGTCAGGGCCTCCAGGACGTCGTCCTGGTAGTCGAGGAAGACCGGGAACTCGCCGGTGGGCTTGGCGGCCTTGGCGGCGAGGTCGGCCTGGGCCTTGCAGAGCACCTTGATGAAGGGCTTCGCGGCGTCCAGACCGGAGGCGACGATCTCCTCGGTCGGCGCCTCGGCGCCGCCCGCGACCAGCGCGATGGTCTTCTCGGTGGCCTCGGCCTCGACCATCATGATCGCAACGTCGCCGTCCTCCAGGACGCGACCGGCGACGACCATGTCGAAGACGGCGTCCTCGAGCTCGGTGTGCGTCGGGAACGCGACCCACTGGCCGTTGATCAGCGCGACGCGGACGCCGCCGATCGGGCCGGAGAAGGGCAGACCGGCCAGCTGCGTGGACGCGGAGGCGGCGTTGATCGCCACGACGTCGTACAGGTGGTCGGGGTTGAGCGCCATGATCGTGGCGACGACCTGGATCTCGTTGCGCAGGCCCTTCTTGAAGGACGGGCGCAGCGGGCGGTCGATCAGGCGACAGGTGAGGATGGCGTCCTCGGAGGGACGGCCCTCGCGGCGGAAGAAGCTGCCGGGGATCTTGCCGGCGGCGTACATCCGCTCCTCGACGTCCACCGTGAGGGGGAAGAAGTCGAGGTTTTCCTTGGGCTTCTTGGAGGCTGTGGTGGCCGACAGCACCATGGTGTCGTCGTCCAGATACGCCACGGCGGAGCCGGCGGCCTGCTTGGCCAGGCGGCCCGTCTCGAAGCGGATGGTGCGGGTGCCGAAGGATCCGTTGTCGATAACGGCCTCGGCGTAGTGGGTCTCGTTCTCCACTAGCGTTTTCTCCGATACTTTTCGTCTTTTGTCCCGATCCGCCCGTGTGGCGGGGGGACGTGAGCGGAGAAGCGCGCCTTCTGGTGCGGGCCGGTCTTCGATCGAAGCACCCGGGGTTCGCATCGCCCGGGAGCCACTACCGAGGACCGGCGGCGGCGAGGTGCACTTCTCCTCGTGAAACTGCGTCGTGCTACCACACTACAAAGGTGCAGTGACACTCCGCACGTACAGCAAAGGGAGCGGCCCCCTAAGAGTGGGAACCGCTCCCTTCACGGCGTCTTACTTGGCGCCCGCGGCACCGCGGCGGATGCCCAGGCGGTCGACCAGCGCACGGAAGCGCTGGATGTCCTTCTTCGCCAGGTACTGCAGGAGGCGACGGCGCTGACCGACCAGGATGAGCAGACCACGACGGGAGTGGTGGTCGTGCTTGTGGGTCTTGAGGTGCTCGGTCAGGTCCGAGATACGGCGCGAGAGCATCGCGACCTGGACCTCGGGGGAGCCGGTGTCGCCCTCCTTCTGACCGAACTCGGTGATGAGCTGCTTCTTCGTAGCGGCGTCGAGCGACACGCGTACTCCTCGTAGTCTTTGAGTAGCCACCGAGTGCCCCTGGTCCACATCTCAGGGGAGCTTCCGTAACTCGGGAGGCGGGGATCCGCTGGGCGCGTCCTCCAGGGCCCCTGAGGGGCGGTCCGGGGGTGCGTACACATACGGCCGTCACACAGCGTACCAGGAGGTAGGGGTCTCACCGACCGGGGTTCCCGGAGTCCGGGGAGGCCAGGGGCGGTCCCAGTAGGGTGACGCGACAGTTCGTTCGTCAGGTCGGGGCCGTACGTCGGACGCGTACGCCGGGAAGGGGTCGCTTCGTCATGGCCGAGGCAGAGGACAAGGACGTCAAGGCGCGCAAGGAGCGGGAGAGGGACGAGCTCTACGCCCTCGACATCTCGGGCGTCGAATGGCAGAGCGCGCCGGGTACGGAGGAGCACGAGGAGCGGGTCGAGATCGCGTACCTGCCCGGGGGCGCGGTGGCCATGCGGTCGTCCCTCGACCCGGACACGGTCCTCCGGTACACGGAGGCGGAGTGGCGGGCCTTCGTGCTGGGGGCGCGGGACGGCGAGTTCGATCTGGAGCCGGCGCCGCACAACGGCGGGGTTTCGGCGGAGTAGCGCGGCCTTCGAGCGTGCGAGGGACCGGTGGCTTGTATGCCACCGGTCCCCTTTGTTGTGTCGGGGTGCCGCTTCGTTGAGCCGGAGGGCTGCACAGTGAGCCGGAAGCGCGCTTCTTAAGCGCGCTTTTGTCCACTTTGCCGTCCGTACAAGGCCGTTCATACGTCACTTCTGGCCAGGGTGTGACGCAGTGGCTGGGACCGGAGGGGTGGACGGGCCTGCCGTGGGGGTGGTTGTGGTGATTAGGCTGGGGTGGGCGCGGCAGCAGAACCCGGGGACGGGACCGCCGCGTCGCACAGGGGGAGCCGGGGCGCGATGGACAGCCTCGGACGATCGGAACGGTCGCCCCAGCTCGGTATGAGGGTGCTCGACCACACCAGGAGGAATTGTGAACAGCGATCGGGACGGGATCCGCGGGGGCTGGGCCACACCCGGCGATGACCAGTCCGACGCGGAGTCCGCCGTCGAGACGACGGGCGAGTTCACCATCGACTACGCCCCTCCCGCCTGGTACACGCAGAACGCGTCGGGGAGTTCGGAGGCGGCTTCGTCGGCTCCGGTCGAGGAGGAAGAGGAGCCGGGCGAGGCGAAGGTCTCGGACGGGTCCGACGCGACCGACGGGGCCGGTCCGGCGAACGACGGGGCGAACGGGGCGGCGGCTGCGGGGGTGCCCGCGACGCCCTCGGTCTCGCCGGCTTCCGTGCCTTCCTTCGCGCCCGGGGCGCCTTTTGCTCCGCCCGCTGCTGTTCCGCCTCCTTCTGCCGCTGTTCCCCCCTCTACTCCTGACGGTGGTGCGGCTGCCGTTCCGCGGTTGCCTGTGGGGAGCGGGTTCGAGCCTCAGGCTCCGGCTCCCGAGACGCCCGCTGCGGGGCCTGCCGGTCTGCCGAATCTGCCGAACCTTCAGGCTCCTCCGGTGGCGCCTGCGGATGAGACCGAGGAGGACAGCGGGGACATCGAGAGCGGCGCCACCATGCGGATCTCCGCTGTCGCTGTGAAGCGGGAGATCTCGGAACGGGCCGACGCCGAAGCCGCGGCTTCGGACGAGGTCGCCGTCGACGACGCCATCGACGACGCCCAAAACTCGGACGACAACTCCGACGCGGAGGTCGTCGAGGTGGCGTTCGGACCTGAGTCCGATCACGACGACGGCGTGGATGACGTTGACGACGTGGATGGCGTGGATGGCGTCGACGAGGGAGCCGGGGTGGCGGCGTCGGAGGGCGTGGCCGAGGTTTCCGGTCAGGCCGACGCGTCGGACGAGGCCGAAGCGACTGACCCGATCGACGCGGCCGCCGCGACCGACGAAAACGAGAACGTCGGCGCGGACGATTCCCCGGGGGTCGTCGAGCTGCACCAGGTTGACGTCGACGCCGAGGACTCCGCTGACGTCAGCGATGCGGTGCCCGTGGCGGACGCCGAGCCTCAGGACGCCGAGCCGAGCGCTGCGGCCCCGGAGACGGCCGCGGACTCGGACTCCGAGCCGGAGGATGCCGCGCCCGCGAGCCAGGCCGAGCCTCAGGACGCCGAGCCGCAAGACGCCGGACCCAAGGATGCCGAGCCTCAGGATGTAGTGCCCGAGCCCGCCGCGGACGTGGCCGACGCCGTGCAGGACACGCCTCCCGCGTGGGCTCCGCCGCCGGTGCCGCAGGGCGGGCTTCCGCCGTTGCCGCCCTCGTACCAGCCTGCCGCGCCCGCTTCGGCCGCTCAGTGGCCCGCGTCCGCGGAGAGTGAGGGCGGGGCGTCTTCGGCGGAGGCTCCGGTTCAGCCGTCCGTACCGCCGCAGGGGCAGCAGCCCTTCCAGCCGCAGGCTCCGCAGCCTTCGCCGTCGCCCTGGCCCGCCACACCCGTTGCGCCTACCGCGGCCGACGCTCCTGCTGCAGCCGCGACGCCCGCCGCTGACGTACCTCCGTCGGCGCCGGCCTCCGCTGCTCCGGCGGCTCCCGGGCAGCCGGGCGGCTACGGATTCCCGCAGTTCAGCGCCCCGGGTACGGCTCCGGGTCCGCAGGACAGCATTCCCCGTACTACTCCGGAGCCCCAGGACAGCGTCCCCGGTGCGGCCCCTGCGGCGCAGGCCCCTCCCGGCTTCCCGCAGCCCGGACCTTCGACCGCGCCTCCGGCTCAGGCTCCGGCACCGACGCCTGCGCCTGCGCCTGCGCCTGCACAGCAGAATCCGGCCCCGGCACCCAAGGCGGCTACGGCTTCCCGCAGTCCGGCCCCGCCGCCGCCCAGCCCACTCCCCCGGCACCCGCACTCCAGACACCGGAGGTACCCCAGGACGGCTACGGCCTCCAGCAGCCGGGCCTTCCCACGCCGCCCCAGCAGCCCGCTCCGGTCCAGCCCGCTCCGGCGGCGCCGAACGCCCCGGCGCAGGCTCCCGGTTACGGCTTCCCGCAGCAGGGGACCCCGGCCCCGAGCACACCCAACGCGCCCGGCCCGCAGCCTGGTTACGGGTTCCCGCAGCAGGGCGCTCCGGCGCAGAGCGGGCCCAGCGCACCTGCGCAGCCGCCCGCCGGTTACGGGTTCCCCCCGCAGGGGACCCCGGCCCC
>NZ_JAPWHT010000273.1:0-13787 GCF_027270795.1 Streptomyces sp. ActVer | reverse complement strand
CCGACCCCCATGCGACCGGATCCCGACCCGACCCGATCCGGCACGACCCGATCCGGCACGATCCGATCCGGCTCGGTGCGGCCCGGTGCGCGGGCGTGGTGCTGCCCGGTCGGTTTGGCTGGGGCCGACTTGGTTCGGTGCGGCGGGGCATGGTGCTGCCCGGTCGGTCTGGCTCGACTCGACTCGACTCGACTCGGTTCGGTTCGGAGCGGTACGCCGGGCCGGGCCGTATGTGCCCGCTTCCAGCCCGGCCCGCCTCCAGTTCGCCTCGACTCCGCACTGTCCGCCTCCGACCCACCTCGCCCTCACTTCACTTCTGCCACTCCTCCCTGAGCGGTGTGGCGTTCGCCGGCCGTAATGGGTACGAGACTCCGGGGCCCTCTTCGCCGCGCGGTGCCTGACAACGCGGTGAGGCGGAGGGGTTCCGGTTCCGGCGGGCCCCGCGCATCCCCACGGTGTGCGGGGCCCGTCGCCTTCTGCCGGAGTGATCGCTAGGCTGCAACGGCCGAGTGGACATGGGCAGTTGAGCAAAAGGGGCGGGCTATGGGCGTGGCGATCCGCAGAGCGGGCGAGGACGACCGGGAGGCCGTGATACGGCTCCTCGACGAGGCCTTCCAGAACGACCCGGTGAGCAGTTGGGTCTTTCCCGACGCGGAACACCGGCGGCTCAGGCATCCGTTGCTGATGGGCGCTTTCGTCGACGCCGTGCTCGCCGAGGGGTACGTGGACGTCACGGAGGACGGTTCGGCCTGTGCCCTGTGGCTTTCGGTGCCCGCGGAGCCCGCCGAGGAGGACGAAGAGGACGGGCCCGCCCAACTGCGCGAGGACGTCGACCCCGAGAACGAACGGGTCGAGCTGATAGGCCGGTTGACCGCCGGGATCCACCCGGAGGGGCAGGCCCACGAGTACCTCTGGATGATCGGCGTCGCGCCGGGCCGGCAGGGGGAAGGGCTCGGTGCCGCGCTTGTCCAGCATGTGCTGGACCGGTGTGACGGTGAAGGCGTGGCCGCGTATCTGGAGGCGAGCAGTGCGCGCAGCCGGGGGCTCTATGAACGGCTCGGGTTCGAGTTCACGGGGAGCGCGCTTGAGCTCCCGGCCGGGCCGTTGATGTGGCCCATGTGGCGTGAGCCGCTTGGCTAGTCGAGCGGTTCGCGTGGAGGCCGGTTCGTAGTCCGCGGGTCGGTGGGGGCCGGGCGCGCAGTCCCCGCGCCCCTGAGGCGGCGCCCTCGTCAGTTCAGTCGCCCCGCTCCGGCACGATCGTCGCGACGATCCGTTCCACCAGTCCGTCCGGGACGGTGACTCCCGGCAGTACGCCCTCCAGGACGCCCGGCAGGGTCAGGTGTTCCAGGATCAGGCCGAGCATGGCGAGGTACAGGACCGTCACCGTCTCGTCGCCGCCGGGGAGGCCTGCCCCGCGGTGGAACTCCATGCCGTATTCGAGGTCGGCGCGGATCGTCTTCGTGTAGGAGGCGCGGAGTTCGGGGCGGCGCGTGGCCTCCAGGCGCATCTCCAGCAGGGCCAGATAGCCCGTGCGGTCGCGCTGGGCGCGGGCCATGAGGTCGTGCATGAACGCCGTGACCAGGGTGCGGTCCTTGGGGGCCTTCATGAGTTCGGCCAGGACCTCGGGGTCCGGGGCGAGGCGTTCGTGGAGGTGGGCGTCGATCTGGCGGAGCAGGTCGTCGCGGCCGCCGAAGTAGTTCGAGGCCGTGCCCACCGGCACCCCGGCCTCACCGTCCACCGCGCGGAACGTCAGCCCGCGTGCCCCCTCGCGCGCCAGCACCTCCACACCGGCGTCGACCAGGGCGGCCCGGCGCTCCGGATTGCTCGCCATGCGGAATCCCCTCTCCTACCTGAGCCTCTTACGGGAGATCTTCGGAAATCCCCTTGCAACCACTACAGGTGAAGCACTATGAATGGAGTGGTTAACGCATCCTATGGAAAGAGACCGGCTTGCGAAAGCTCACGTATTTCATCGCCTGCTCGATCGACGGCTTCATCGGCGACCCGAGCGGCGACGCACAGATGATGGTGGAGATGGTCGACGAGGAGTTCTTCGACTTCCTCAGGACCGAATACCCGGAGACGTTGCCGACCCACGGCCGTCGGGCGACGGGCACGGACCACCTGGCGAACCAGAAGTTCGACACGATCATCCAGGGCCGTGCCAGCTACGACCTCGCGATGGAGATCGGCGTCACCAGCCCGTACGCCCACATGCGCGAGTACGTCGCCTCGCGCAGCCTGAAGGAGTCGCCCGACCCGCACGTCGAGATCATCTCCGACGACCTGGTCGGCAAGGTCCGCGACCTCAAGGCGGAGGACGGCGACCTCGGTATCTACCTGTGCGGCGGCTCGCGGCTCGCGGGTGAGCTGGTCGACGAGATCGACGAGCTCATCGTCAAGACGTATCCGATCGTGCTCGGTTCCGGCATGCCGATGTTCGGTTCCGGGTTCGCCGTCGGCGAGTTCACGCTCGGCGAGGTGCGCACGTTCAAGAACGGGGCGGTCGTGCGGACGTACAGCAGGAAGCGCTGATTCCGGGGTGGCGCCGTCGTCCGCCTGTCGGCGCGCCGCCTCCCGCAATACCCTGGGGACATGACCAGCGATGAGTATGTCTGTCCGGTCTGCAAGCAGGCCGTGGACACGGTCGTGCGACGGCACAAGACCCTCGGGGTCTTCGTGCCCCTGTGGGGCGCGGGCCCCTGCCGGAACCCCCAGTGCGCGCAGTACGAGGAGGGGGAGGCCGAGGCGGATTCGGAGCGCGTCCTGGCGAGCGAGCCCGAGGCGCCCCAGGCGACAGCGGGTCAGGGGCCTGCGGACCAGGCGTCCGGGGAGCGGGATTCCTGAGTGCGGCCGCCCGCGAGAAACTGCGGGAAAGTTTTTTCCGCGACCTCGTAGAGAAGCGCTGCCCGGCTCCGACGTCCCCTGTGAGAGCCGCCCACCGCGGGCGGCCCGAACCGAAGGAGCGGACTCATGAAGTACCTCGTGATGATCCAGGGCACGCAGGCGGACTACGAGGCGCAGAGTGGCAAGGGCTCCGCCGACGCACCCGTCTGGACCGAGAAGGACATCCAGACCATGTACGCGCACATGGGCGCGATCAACAACGACCTCGCCGAGACCGGGGAGATCGTCGACGCCAACGGTCTGTCGGAGCCCGCGAAGGCCCGGTTCGTCGAGCGGGGCCCGGACGGGAAGCCCGTGATCACCGACGGACCGTACAGCGAGACCAAGGAAGTACTCGCCGGGTACTGGGTCCTGGACTGCGCCAGCCTGGAGCGGGTCACGGAGATCGCCGCCCGCGTGCTCGAGTGCCCCGTCCCCGAGGGTACGAAGCAGTACCCGTTGGTCATCCGCCCGATCCCCGACGGCAGCGGGGACGTGTGAGCCGTCCCCCCAGACGCCCCTCGGGACGTGCGACCGAGGTCGAGGACCTGCTGCGCCGCCACGCGCCGCAGGTCCTCGGCGCGCTCGTGCGCCGGTACGGGCACTTCTACGCCGCCGAGGACGCCGTACAGGAGGCGCTCCTCGCGGCGGCCGGGCAGTGGCCGGAGGCCGGGGTGCCCGACAACCCGCGCGGCTGGCTGATCAAGGTCGCCTCGCGGCGGCTCACGGACGTGCTGCGCAGCGAGGAGGCGCGGCGGCTGCGCGAGGAGCGGGCGGCCGCGCCCACTCCGCGCGACGCGTTCACGGCGCCGCCGCCCGGCGCCGACCGTGCGCCGTCCGAGGACGACACCCTCACCCTGCTCTTCCTCTGCTGCCACCCCGAACTGACCCGGCCCGCACGGATCGCGCTCACGCTGCGGGCGGTCGGCGGTCTGACGACGGCCGAGATCGCCCGTGCGCATCTGATGCCCGAGGCGAGCATGGCGCAGCGGATCAGCCGGGCCAAACAGAAGGTGAAGGGCACGAGCTTCGGCCGCCCCGAGAACTGGGAGGAGCGGCTGCCGGCGGTCCTGCACGTCCTGTACCTGATCTTCAACGAGGGGTACACGGCCACGTCCGGCGCGGCGCTCCAGCGGGCCGAACTCGCGGGCGAGGCAATCCGCTTGACCCGCAAGGTGCACGCGCTGCTGCCCAGCCACTGCGAGGTGACGGGCCTGCTGGCGCTCATGCTCCTCACCGACGCCCGCCGCGCCGCGCGCACCGGGCCGCACGGCGAACTGGTGCCGCTCGACGAGCAGGACCGCGCGCTGTGGGACAAGGCCGCGATCGACGAGGGCGTGGCTCTCGTGACGCAGGCGCTGACCCAACCGCGGCTGGGTCCCTACCAGTTGAGGGCCGCGATCGCCGCCGTCCACGACGAGGCCGCCTCGCCCGACGACACCGACTGGCAGGAGATCCTCGGCCTCTACGACATCCTCGTCCGACTGGTCCCCGGCCCCATGGAACGCCTCAACCGCACGGTGGCCGTCGCGATGGTCCACGGCCCTGAGGCCGGTCTCGCCGAACTCGACTCCCTGGAAGATGAGTTGTCGACGGGCCACCGCCGCGACGCGGTCCGCGCCCACCTCCTGGAACGGGCCGGCGACACCGGGGCCGCCCGCACCGCCTACGAGTCGGCCGCCGCCAAGACCCTCAGCCGCCCGGAACAGCGCTACCTACGGGCGCGCGCGTCCCGCCTCGCGACCTGAAGCCGGTCGCTGCCACTCAGGACGGGGGCTCGGACGCCCGAACGCGCGTGGGCCGGGTGTACATCTTCGCCACGCAGGCCGGGATCGCCGCCCCCTCGTCGTGCGGCCGGGCCCGGTACGCGCTCGGCGACTCGCCCACCAGTTCGGTGAAACGGGAGCTGAAGGACCCCAGTGACGTACACCCGACAGCTATGCAGACCTCCGTCACCGTCAGATCGCCGCGCCGCAGCAGCGCCTTCGCGCGCTCGATGCGCCGCGTCATCAGATAGCTGTACGGAGTCTCGCCGAAGGCCGACCGGAAGCTGCGCTGGAAGTGGCCCGCCGACATCAGCGCCGTACGCGCGAGCGCGGGCACGTCCAGCGGCTCGGCATACTCACGGTCCATCCGGTCGCGCGCCTTGCGCAGCCGGACCAGATCTTCCGGATTCATGCCCTTCAGCATGCCACGGCCCACCGACAGGGGGCCCAACGACAGGGGGCCCAACGACAGGGAAACGAGGGAGGGGCCCGGCCAAGGTACTGGCCGGGCCCCTCCACCGCGAAAACGGAAGGCGTTGGGTCACGCCTTCTTGGTCTCCCAGAAGATCTTGTCGATCTGGGCGATGTAGTCCAGCGCCTTCTGGCCCGTGGCCGGGTCGGTCGAACCCTTGGCGGCCGAGAGGGCCTTGAGGGCGTCGTTGACCAGCTGGTGCAGCTCCGGGTACTTCTCGAAGTGCGGGGGCTTGAAGTAGTCGCTCCAGAGCACCGAGACGTGGTGCTTGGCGAGCTCGGCGCGCTGCTCCTTGATGACGGTGGCGCGAGCCTGGAAGTGCGGGTCGTCGTTGGCGGCCATCTTCTCCTGCACGGCCTTCACCGACTCCGCCTCGATGCGGGCCTGGGCCGGGTCGTACACACCGCAGGGCAGGTCGCAGTGTGCGCTGACCTTGACCTTGGGGGCAAACAGGCGGGAGAGCATTGAGCTGTCCTTCCTCGTGATCGTCTTCTCAGGTGGGACATTACTCCGTGAGGGACGGGTTTTCGCGAGTGCCCCCATGGGCTTAGGACAAAAGTCCAGGGTGAGACTGGGACTCGTGGAGGATAGGACCGGGGAGGTGCCGGTGATGCCGGAGCTGTCGCAGGAGACCGAGCGTGGAAGGGCCGCCCTGCCCTTCGGTACGGCCGAGGTGACGGGGCCGTCCATGGTGCCCACACTGCATCACGGGGATCTCCTCGTCGTGCAGTACGGGGCCCGGGTCAGGCCCGGTGACGTGGTCGTACTGCGTCATCCGTTCCAGCAGGACCTGCTGGTCGTCAAGCGCGCGGCCGAGCGGCGCGAGGGCGGCTGGTGGGTGCTCGGCGACAACGCGTACGCGGGCGGGGACAGTACCGACTACGGGACCGTGCCCGAGGAGCTCGTCCTCGGGAAGGTGCGGTTCCGGTACCGGCCGCTCAAAAAGGATCAGCGCTCGCCGTTCGCGGTCGCGCGCTGGCTGCTGTCGGCGGCCAGGCCGGTGCTCTCCGGCCGGTCCGCCTCCAGGCGTTTGCGGGCCCGGTAGGCGGCGACGTTCGCCCGGGTCGCGCAGCGGTCCGAGCAGTAGCGCCGGGAGCGGTTCGTCGAGGTGTCGAGGTAGGCGTTGCGGCACGGCGCTGCCTCGCACAGGCCCAGGCGGTCCACGCCGTACTCGGTGAGGTGGAAGGCCAGGCCCATCGCGGCGGTCGCGGCGTACCCCGCGGTCGCGTTCGACGGGTGGTCCGCCAGGTGCATGTGCCACAGCGGGCGGCCGTTGTCGTCCCGGAAGTCGTGGCCCGAGATCTGCGGGCTCACCGGGAACTCCAGGAGCAGTGAGTTCAGCAGGTCCACGGCGAGGGTCTCGTCACCGCCGTCGGCCGCCTCGAAGACCGCGCGCAGCCGGGCCCGTACGCCGCGGAAGCGGGTCACGTCCGCGTCCGTGGCGCGGCGGGCCGCCGAGGAGTTGCCGCCGAAGAGGTCGCGGACGGCCTCGACCGAGGTGAGCGCGTCCTTGCCCCGGGCCGGTTCCTCGCTGTTGACGAGTCGCACGGCGTAGTCCGAGTAATAGGCGAGTTCCACTTGTAGTCCTTACGGAGGCACTCTATCGTCGTGGTGCGGACAGGTAATGGCTAATTGCACTTCCAGGGTATTACACGCTGGAGGGGAGAGGGGTATCCATGACGACCGACATCGGAGCCGACTGGGCAGCCTGGCAGGAGAGCTGGGACCGGCAGCAGGAGTGGTACATGCCGGACCGTGAGGAGCGCTTCCGGGTCATGCTCGACATGGTCGAGGCCCTCGTGGGACCCGAGCCGCGCGTCCTGGACCTCGCGTGCGGTACGGGAAGTATCACGGCCCGGCTCCTCGAAAGGTTCCCGAAGGCGGTCAGCACCGGCGTCGACCTCGACCCCGCGCTCCTGACCATCGCCGAGGGCACCTTCCGGGGCGACGACCGGGTCACCTTCGTCACGGCCGACCTCAAGGCCCCCGACTGGCCGGCGAGGCTGCCGTACGACTCGTACGACGCCGTCCTCACGGCCACCGCCCTCCACTGGCTGCACAGGGAACCCCTCGCGGTCCTCTACGGTCAGGTCGCCGAACTTGTCCGCGACGGCGGTGTGTTCATGAACGCGGACCACATGATCGACGAGACGACTCCGCGGATCAACGCGGCGGACCGGGCTCAGCGGCATGCCCGCATGGACGAGGCCAAGGCCGCGGGCGTCGTCGACTGGGCCGAGTGGTGGCAACTCGCCGGCCAGGACCCCGTCCTCGCGGAGCCCACGGCCCGCCGCTTCGAGATCTACGGGGAGCACGCCGAAGGCGACACCCCGTCCGCGGAGTGGCACGCGCGCGTACTGCGCGAAAAGGGCTTCGCGGAGGCCCGTGAGGTCTGGCGCTCCCCGTCGGACGGCCTGGTACTGGCTCTCAAGTAGCCGGAGTTTCTCGCCCCCGCCGCCCCTACCCATTCCCGTCCCCTGGGGGCTCCGCCCCCAGACCCCGTATCGGCCTGAACGGCCTCGTCCAACGCCGGACGGGCTTGGAGCGCCTGGACGGGTTGAGAGTTGACGGCCCGGGCCGACACGGGCGCCCTTCAGCCGGAGGGGCCGATGAGGCAGAAGACCTCGTCGGACTCCACTTCGAGGTCGATGCCCTTGAGGACCTCGACGTGGCCGAAGGGCTTGTGGACGTCCTCGGCCTTCACATCGGCGCACCGGAGTCCACCGTGGTCACGTTGGCGGTCATGCGCTGGCTCCTCCCGAGCGGTTGGACAGTGGCAGGGAGAAGGGCGTTACGGCTGCCCGGGCGGTATCGCGCTCGCCATCAGGCACGGTGTCGCTCGCTCTTACTGCAGACAGGGCACTCTGTGAAATCTATGACGTGAGGGGTTTAACCTGCCTTATGGGTTTTTTCTCGATCGGAAATGTGTAATTGGGAGACTCTCTGGGTGTTTGTGATTTGCTGCGGAATGGGCTTGTGCTGCCGGGCGACTGATGATCAAATTGGCGCTCCAGGCTCTTGGCGGGCCTGGGGAGGGGAAAGTCTGGAATGAAGGTTCGACCTCTATCTGTAGTTGCCGTGCTGACCATCGCGGGGGCTGCAGCTTTGATCACGGGAACCCCGGCAAGCGCCGCAGGAACCAAGACGTGCGCAACCGACCAGGGCGCCGTCTATGACATCTGCTTTGATTCCGACGGAGACAAGTTCATTGTGAACGACCTCCGTAGTGATGGAATGCGGGCCGTCGTGAAGTGGAAGGCAATGGACGGGTCGGGTCGTGTCGGCCAATGCGCGGACACGGACGGTGCCTTCAATGCCGCAGAGGTCTGTAACTACGACTTCGCGGAAGGTCGCAACAACTACGTTCTCTTCACGGGGTTCGCGCAGAAGGGGCCCCGGGGTGAACAGCAGTTCATTTCCTTCACGTACACCGGGTACATCAGCCCCAGGTGACCTGTGGCTTGCGTAAATTAGGGGGTATCTTGAAGCTCAAGCAGAGCATTCTTGTCGGTGCTGTTTCGGTATTGGCCTTCAGTGGCCTTCCGGCATTCGTCGCCGGGGCCCAGGCTGATCCGAGTTGCGTCGTGAGTGCCAGAGGCTCCACAAGCGGTAAGTCGTACACGGTGAAGTTCACCAGTAACCCTTGCGGTCGCAAGGCTCGCGCCTACCTCGGCTGCATCAACCCCGATACCTTCTACAAGACCAAGAAGTACGGGGAGACGATTTCCGGGAACGGAAGCAGTAAGGCGACGTGTCACCCGGACGACGTCATCGAGAAGCGTGGACACCAGGTGTACGTTCCAGGTCAGGGATGGACGACCTACATTCACTGACATCGCGTGAAAAGTGCCGGCGCAGAGGAGGGTTTCTCCTGCTGCGTCGGCACTTTTATTTTCCCGCAGCAGCTCAAAGTACCTTTGAGAGGAAAGACTGGGTGCGCTCGTGCTGTGGATTCGTCAGCACGTCCCTGGGGTGACCGGACTCGACGACCACGCCATCGTCCATGAACACCAGCGAGTCGCCGACCTCACGCGCAAAACCCATCTCATGCGTGACGACGATCATCGTCATGCCGTCTTCCGCGAGGTCCCGCATGACATCGAGGACCTCGCCGACCAACTCCGGGTCGAGGGCCGAGGTCGGCTCGTCGAAGAGCATCAGCTTGGGTTCCATCGCCAGCGCACGGGCGATGGCGACGCGTTGCTGCTGGCCGCCGGAGAGTTGGGCGGGGTAGTGGCCGACCCGGTCTCCCAGACCCACCCGGTCCAGCAGGCGCAGCGCCCGCTCCCGGGCTACGGCCTTGGACTCGCGCTTGACCTGGACCGGCGCCTCCATGACGTTCTCCAGTGCGGTCATGTGTGGGAAGAGGTTGAAGCGCTGGAACACCATGCCGATGTCCCGCCGCTGCGCGGCCACCTCACGCTCTTTCAGCTCGTAAAGTTTGTCGCCCTTCTGTCGGTAGCCGACAAGCTCGCCGTCGACCGACAGCCGTCCGGCGCTGATCTTCTCCAAATGGTTGATGCACCGCAGGAAGGTGGACTTGCCGGAGCCGGACGGGCCGATCAGGCAGAACACCTCGCGCGGATTTACCTCCAGGTCGATCCCCTTGAGGATGTGCGCGAGCCCGAATGACTTGTGCACGGCCTCGGCCTTGACCATCGGGTGTCCGTTGGTGCTCTTGCCGATGGCTTTACTCAGGTTGCTCATCGGGACACCTCCGGGCGGCGGAACGAACCGAACATGCGGAGGTTCTTCCTCAGGCGTTGCAACGGCGTCGGCGGCAGGCTGCGCGAGGAACCGCGGGCGTAGCGGCGCTCCAGGTAGTACTGGAAGATGCTGAAAACGCTGGTCAGGATCAGATACCAGATGGACGCCACGAAGTACAGCTCGACTACCGCGAGCGAGGTGCTGGAGACGTCCGTGGCCCGCTTGATGAGTTCGTTGAACTGGACCGCGTAGGCCAGCGACGATGTCTTCAACATATTGATGAACTCGTTGCCGGTCGGCGGCACGATCACCCGCATCGCCTGCGGGAGGATCACTCGCCGCAGCGTCTTGCCCTGGGTCATGCCCAGCGCGTGCGAGGCCTCCGTCTGCCCCTCGTCCACGGACTGGATGCCGGCGCGGACGATCTCGGACATGTACGCGGCCTCGTTCAGGCCGAGGCCGAGCAGGGCCGCCAGGAACGGCGTCATCACCTGGTTCATCTCGTCCTTGTAGAACCCCAGGTTGAGGATGGGGAACACGAGCGCGATGTTGTACCAGAGGAGCAACTGCACCAGTACCGGGGTGCCTCGGAAGAACCAGATGTAGAACCAGGCCACGGTGCTGGTGACCGGGTTCGACGACATCCGCATCACCGCGAGGATGACGCCCAGGACGAGTCCAAGCACCATGGCGAGTACGGAGATGTACAGCGTGTGCCAGACGCCGGACAGGATCGTGCCGTCGGTGAGGTAGTCCGGGATGATGTCGTAGTTGATCTTCGCGTTGGAGAACGCGATCCCGATCAGCACCAGGATGGCGATGACCACCGCACCAGCCACCCAGCGGCCGTAGTGGCGCACTGGGATGGCCTTGATCTGCTCCGGCGGCACGGCTGGCTCCGGAACCTTGTCGACAGTGTCAGTCACAGTGACTGCCCTTCAGTGTTGCGTCAGGCGGGGTCAGGAGCCGCCGTTGATCTTGGCCTCAGTCACCGCGCCGTCCGTGACGTTCCACTTCTCAAGGATCTTTTTGTACTCACCGTTCTCGATGATCGCGCTCATGGCCGCCTGGAGAGCGTCGCGCAGCTGCGTGTTCTCCTTGCTGATGCCGATGCCGTAAGGGCCCGCCTCGATCTGGTCGCCGACGACCTCGAAGTCCTTGCCGCCGCCCGAGGTCTTCGCGTTGTAGGCCGCAACCGGGAAGTCGTTCAGGTCTGCGACGGACGCCCCCTGCTTGAGGCGGAGCAGCGCCTCGGGGTCGGTGTCGAAGGCCTGCAGTGTGATGGCCTTCTTGCCGTCGTCCTTGCACTTCTTGCTCTGTTCCTTGGCGATGCCCTCGGAGGTGGTGCCCCGCTGCAGGGCGACCACCTTTCCGCACAGGTCGTCCAGGGACTTGACGCCCTTCGGGTTGCCCTTCTGGACCAGGATCGAGGTGCCGGCGGTGAAGTAGTCGACGAAGTCGATGCCGTTGCCGGCCTTCTTGCCCGTGTCCGAGTCGACGCCGTTCTGGCGGTCCTTCGTGTCGTTCATCGCGGACATGACTACTTTGAACCGGTCGGACTGCAGACCCACGATGAGCTGGTCGAACTTGCCGTTCTGGAACTCGAACTTCACACCCAGCTGCTTGCCGAGCGCGTCCGCGATGTCCGGGTCGATGCCCACGGCCTTGCCGCTCTGCATGTACTCGACCGGCGGGTACGCGATGTCGGAACCCACCTTGATAACGCCGGCCTGCTTGATGTCCGCAGGGAGCTTGTCGGCGAGCGGTGCTGAGGAAGGCGAAGTGTCCGAGCTGTCGCTGTTCTTGTCCGTCTGGTCACCGCAGCCGGTGAGCAGCAGGGCGCCTGCGACCGCGATCGCACCGACCGCGGCTATCCGGGACTGCGCGGCGGTCGTACGACGGGTGGAGCTTGCGGTCATGGTGGGTTCCTCCGGCGGGTGGGTGGAGTTGCCGATGGGTCGGCAGTAGCCGATGGGTCGACGAGAACACACACCTTCGGGTGTCGCGACCTCGTGTGATTACGGCATCTTGCCATTCGGACTCGCGCCTTCAGGGTGCCTGCCATGTCAAAATCGGATAACGGGTGACCCCCGAACCGGACCGGACCGGTCCGTCGAGGCCGGATCTTGTGCGGGAAACCCCCCGCCACGGCCGGAAGATCTTCGGTGTACTGGGCGAAACGGGCGACCGCTTCTCCGCGCATGTGGTGCTTCGGGGCGCAATGGTGGATGGTTCGCGAAATGGGCGCGTTCGTCATATTCGACCATGAGTCATGTCACCGTTATGTGACCTCCGCTCTCCGGTATCCGGGCTGCGTTCGGCCCGTATCCGGCTCGCGGTCCTCCGGTATGTGACCTTCCGCCGTCGGCGTGTGACCTTCGCGCCATGGGCTCGTCTGTGATGCGGTCCGTCGGGTAAGAAGGTTCCTTACACCCCTCATCCGGGGCTCAGGGCGCGTGTGCGGCGCGCCCGTCGCGTATGACCCGTACGTACACGTACGTAACCGTCATCTGGGACTTACGCGGTGCCCGCCTGCTCCTCACCCGGAGCGGAGACCCTCAACCATTAAGACTTAAGGGGTAAAACAAAGTGGCAGCGGAGATCGTCAATCCTCGCAGCGACAGCAGTACGGATCAGGAAGGCGGGGCCGAGCCCCTCGATTCCTTCGACCCGGCATTCGCGCTGCACCGCGGCGGCAAGATGGCCGTGCAGGCCACGGTGCCCGTCCGTGACAAGGACGACCTGTCCCTGGCGTACACGCCCGGCGTCGCGAAGGTCTGCACGGCCATCGCGGAGAAGCCGGAACTCGTCCACGACTACACGTGGAAGTCGTCCGTGGTCGCCGTCGTGACCGACGGCACCGCCGTGCTCGGGCTCGGTGACATCGGGCCCGAGGCATCCCTCCCCGTGATGGAGGGCAAGGCGATCCTGTTCAAGCAGTTCGGCGGGGTCGACGCCGTGCCGATCGCGCTCGCCTGCACCGGCGTCGACGAGATCGTCGAGACCGTGGTGCGGCTCGCGCCGTCCTTCGGCGGCGTGAACCTGGAGGACATCTCGGCGCCCCGGTGCTTCGAGATCGAGCGGAAGCTGCAGGAGCGGCTCGACATTCCCGTCTTCCACGACGACCAGCACGGCACGGCCGTCGTCACGCTGGCCGCCCTGCGGAACGCCGCGCGGCTGACCGGGCGGAGCCTCGGGCAGCTGCGGGCCGTCATCTCGGGCGCGGGTGCGGCCGGGGTCGCCATCGCCAAGTTCCTCCTTGAGGCGGGGCTCGGGGATGTCGCGGTCGCCGACCGCAAGGGCATCGTGTCGACGGACCGGGACGACCTGACGCCGGTCAAGCGGGAACTGGCCGCCATGACCAACAAGGCCGGGCTGTCGGGCTCGCTGGAGTCCGCGCTCGCCGGGGCCGACGTCTTCATCGGCGTTTCCGGCGGTACGGTGCCGGAGCCGGCCGTGGCCTCCATGGCCGAGGGTGCGTTCGTTTTCGCCATGGCGAACCCGACTCCCGAGGTGCATCCCGATGTCGCCCACAAGTACGCGGCGGTCGTCGCCACCGGGCGGTCGGACTACCCGAACCAGATCAACAACGTGCTGGCGTTCCCCGGGATCTTCGCGGGGGCGCTTCAGGTGCGGGCCTCTCGGATCACCGAGGGGATGAAGATCGCCGCGGCGGAGGCGTTGGCTTCTGTCGTCGGGGACGACCTTGCCGCGGACTACGTGATTCCGTCGCCGTTCGACGAGCGGGTTGCTCCCGCGGTGACGGCCGCGGTTGCCGCGGCCGCTCGGGCTGAGGGTGTGGCTCGGCGGTAGGTCGCTTGTCGCTTGTCGTTTGTGCTTGAGGTTCGGGTCCCGTCCTGGTGGGCGGGGCCCGGATTTTTTGTGCGTGGAGATTTTTTACTTCAGGGTTCGGCTGAGTGGGTGGGTGGGTGCGGGCCGGTGGGGGCTGGTCGCGC
>NZ_JAPWHT010000272.1:0-13796 GCF_027270795.1 Streptomyces sp. ActVer | reverse complement strand
GCCCCGCGACCAGCTCGCGGATCTCCCTGCGCGACACGCTCATCGCGGTCCGAACCCGCCGTCGAGGAAGCGCGCCCGGGCGGCCGCGCGGGACACCTTGCCGCTGCTCGTGCGGGGGACGGAGCCCGGCGGTACGAGCCGCAGTGAGCCGAGGCGCAGTCCGTGGCGGGCGGAGACCGCGGCGCGCACGACGCGTTCGGCGTTCCGCGTGTCCTTGGGCGTCGGGTCGGTGTCGCGCCGGTGTTCGGCGACCACGACGAGGTCCTCGCCCGCGTCGTCCGCCCGGGTCACTCCGAACGCGGCGAGGTGGTCCCGGCGGATCAGGGCCACGGCCGTCTGTACGGTCTCCTCGATGTCCTGGGGGTAGTGGTTGCGCCCGTCCACGATGAGTACGTCCTTGAGGCGGCCGGTGACGAGAAGCCGCCCGTCGTGCAGGGCGCCGAGGTCGCCGGTGCGCAGCCAGTCCTCGGCCGCGCCGAAGCCGAAGGTCTCGGCGGTGAGTCCGGCGCGCTTCCAGTAGCCGAGCCCGATGTTGGGGCCGCGCAACTGGATCTCGCCGACCCGCCCTTGCGGCAGTACGGCGCCGTCCCGGCCGACGATCCGCAGCTCCTGCCCGACGGGTGTCCCGCACGGGACGAGGACGGCCGCCGACTCGTCCGACGTCTCCTCGATCCGCCCTTCCGTGAGCGCGTCGGCGTCGCAGGCGACGGCCGGGGACGGTTCGTCCCGCGAGCTCGCGGCCACGAACACGGTGGCCTCGGCCAGGCCGTACGCCGGACAGTGCGCGGCCGGGTCGAGCCCGGCGGGCGCGAAGGTCGCGTGGAAGCGGTCCACCGTCCCGGCGCGCACCGGTTCGCTGCCGTTGATGAGCACCCGTACGCGGTCCAGGCGGAGTTCGTCGACGAGTGCGGGGTCGGTGCGGGCCACGCAGTAGTCGTACGCGAAGTTCGGGGCGGCGCTGACGGTGCCCTCGTACGAGCCGAGGAGGCGCAGCCAGCGGGAGGGGTCCTGGAGGAAGGCGGAGGGGTCCATGAGGACGGACGGGAAGCCGCCCACGACGGGCGCGGCGATGCTGAGGACGAGGCCCATGTCGTGGAAGAGGGGCAGCCAGCCGACCGTGGTGGCGGCGTCCGGGTCGGCGATGAACGCCTCGATGGCCTGGCGGGCGTTGGCGACGACGTTGGCGTGGCTGATCATCACGCCGGCCGGGATGCGGGTGGAGCCGGAGGTGTACTGGAGGTACGCGATGTCGTCCGGTTCGGGGGCGCCCGACGGTTCGCCCGAATCGATGAATCCACCGCGCTGGACGGGGAGTTGGTCCACGGGTACGACGGGGACCTCCGGCAGGCCGCGTTCGCGGATGAACTCGCCCGTCGCGCGGGCCGTTCCGGAGTCGCTGAGCAGACAGGCCGGTTCGCAGTCGGCCAGGACCGCCGCCAGCCTCCCTTCGTGGCCGGGGAGTCGGGGACCGAAGAGAGGTACGGCGATGACTCGGGCGTACAGGCAGCCGAGGAAGCCGGCCGCGTAGTCGCGCCCCTGGGGCAGCACAAGGGCGGCGCGTTCGCCGGGGGAGGCGATCTGGACGAGCCGGTCTGCGACGGCCCTGGCCCGGGCGTCGAGGGCGCGCCAGCCGAGGGCCCGGTGCACTCCGGTGGGGGCGTCGGCGGGGAAGTCGACGTGGTTGAAGGCGCGTTGCTGCGGCCGGTGTCTGGCCCAGTGCCTCAGGTGGTCCGTGAGTGAGGCGGATTCGGCGGGCCGAACGGAGGTCATGAGGGCTCCAACTGGGTCGGCGGCAGCGCGAGTTGAGTGAGAGCGAAGGAAGCGGGGGACGAGTGCGTCCGCTTGGGGCGGTGCCCAGGTTCCGCCTCCGGGCGACCGGTGGGTTAGACGACGTCCTGACAGTTCGCCTTCCGCCTTCTGTCAGTTCGCTGACAAAGGCGTGCCGTCGATTCCATGCCGTGGGCCAGAGCCCGGGCGGCCGTCTCACGCCGACAATCCGTGCGACGGCGGAAGGAGCGTCTTGTGGGACGTGCACAGCTGTTCGCGCTGTTCTCCCTGCTCACACTGACCGGGTTCATCACGACGCTCGACAACACGGTCATCAACGTGGCCCTGCCGACCGTGCAGCGCGAACTGGGCCTGACGGTGCCGGACCTGGAGTGGGTGGCCGCCAGTTATGTGCTCAGTTTCGGCGCGCTGCTGCTGCCCGGCGGGCGGCTGACCGATCTGTTCGGGCGCAGATCCGTGCTCGCGGCCGGGATCCTGGTCTTCACGGCGGCGTCGGCGGCGGCCGCCCTCGCGGACAGCGGGGGCACGTTGATCGCGGCCCGTACGGTGCAGGGGGTCGGGGCCGCGATGGTCATCCCGGCCTCGCTCGCCGTCATCGCGGTCGACCTGCCCGCGCGGCTGCGCGCCACGGCCGTGGGCCTCTGGACAGCGGCGCTGGCCGTGGCGCTGGCGCTGGGTCCCGTGGTGGGCGGCTTCGTCACCCAACGGTGGGGCTGGGGCTGGGTGTTCGCGCTGAACGTCCCGTTCGGGCTGATCGCGCTGCTGCTGATGCCGGCCGTGCCCGGCCGGTCCGCGCCTCGGCGAGGCGGCCTGGATCTGCCCGGTGTGCTGCTGTCCGTGCTCGCGCTCTATCTGCTCACCTATGGTCTGGTGCGCGGGCAGGAGCACGGGTTCGGCACCGCGCCCGTACCGCTGTGCCTGGGGGTTTCGGCGGTGGCCGCCTGTGTGTTCGTCGTCGTGGAGGCCCGGACCGCGCGGCCGCTCGTCGAACCGCGGCTGCTGCGCGACCGGTTCCTCACCGGCGGGATCGCCGCGCAGGTGCTGTGGGGCATCGGCGTCAACGGGGTGTTCTTCTTCACCGCCCTCTATCTCCAGCGGGTGCTCGGCTTCTCGCCGACGGGGGCGGGGCTGGCGTTTCTGCCGCTGGCGGGCGCGCTGCTGCTGGGGACGCCGGTGGCCGAGCGGGCGGCCCGCGCACTGGGCGCGCATGTCTCGATCGCGGGCGGCCTCTGCCTGGTGGCGGTCGGTCTGCTGTACGTCTCGGGCGCGGGTGCGCGGGCCGGCTTCTGGGATCTGCAGCCGGGGCTGCTGCTGATCGGCTGGGGTTCCGCGTTCACCACTCCCCTGACAGTGCGCTGTCTCGCGCAGGTTCCGGAGACGGGGATGGGCATGGCGACCGGTCTGGTGAGCGCGGCCCGCGAGGTCTCCGGTGTGTTCGGGGTGGTCCTGGTGGGCGTGGTCCTCACCCGGCGTGAAAGCTCCGAGCTGCGTTCCGGCGCCGATCCGCGCGACGCGTTCCTGGAGGGCTACGACCTCGGACTCCGGCTCGCGGCGTGCTGCGTACTAGCGGGTGCGTTCGTGACGCTGGTGACGCTGCGCCGTCGTGGGCGTCATAGGCGGGTGGTGGCGCGGAGCAGAAGCAGGATTCCCCTTGTCATGAAGTGACAAGGGCCCGGTGCATGTCTGTCAGTCGCCGATGAAGCTGGGCAGAATTCTTGCGGGTATCGTCACCGTGCCCCACTTCCCGTGCGCAGAAGGAGCCGCTGCGTGACCGGATTCCGCATGCTGGAGAAGATCGAGGCCACGAACGCCACGGTGAGGGCCGAGGAGGCCCAGGGCCCGTTCAAGGCGTTCCCTTCGGGTCTGCACGACCATCTCAGACCGTTCTTCGACGACATCACCGAAGAGGTCGTCCGGGCGATCAGAACCGAGATCCCGGAGTACGCACGGCCGACGGACGACACGTACATGCAGGTCGTGCATCAGGGCGTGGAGCATGCGCTGCAGGGGTTCCTGGAGCGGATGGCGAAGCCCGACACCGACTGGGAACCGGTGACGGCGACGTATCAGCGCATCGGCCGGGGCGAGGCGGACGAGGGGCGCAGCCTCGACGCGTTCCAGTCGGCGCTGCGGCTCGGTGCGCGGGTGACATGGCGCCGGATCAACGCGCTGGTCGACGCCGATCTGCTGCCGCGTCATGTGCTGGCCGCGTTCGGTGAGGCGCTGTTCCTGCACCTGGACGAGATGGCGGCCGCGACGACGGCCGGCTACACGGAGGCGCGGCTGCACGCGGCCGGTGAACTGCAGCAGCGGCGTTCGCGGTTGATCGACCTGCTGATCGTGGACCCTCCCGCGTCGGTCGCGGCCATCACGGATCTCGCGCACACCGCGCAGTGGCCCGTGCCCCGTTCGCTGGCCGTGGTCGTCATCGATCACGGGGCGCAGGCCGGGGCGTCCCAACCGCCCATCGTGCCACCGGAGTTCCTGGCACGGTTCGACGTGCGCCCGGCCGTGCTGGTGGTGCCCGATCCGGAGGGCCCGGGCAGGGCGCGTGCCGTCGCCGGCGCACTGCAGGGCCTACGGGCCGTCATGGGGCCGAGCGTCGCGCTCCAGGAGGGGGCGAGGTCGCTGCGGTGGGCGGCCGAGGCGCTCGATCTGGCCCGGCGGGGCGTGCTGCCGGACACACAGATGGTGCGCTGCCGGGACCATCTGGCCACGCTGATGCTGTTCCGCGACGAGGCGCTGGTGGAGGCGATGGCCGACCGCCATCTGCGCCCGCTGGACACCATCCGGCTGCCCCAGCGCGAGCGCCTGGCGGAGACGCTTCTCAGCTGGCTCGAGTGCGGCCACAACGCGAGCGAGGTGGCCGCCCGTCTCGCCGTCCATCCACAGACGGTCCGCTACCGCATGCGCCAGCTCGACGAGTTGTTCGGCGACCGGCTCCACGACCCCACCACCCAGTTCGAGATGCAGTTGGCGCTGCGGGCGCTCAAACTCCGGAGGGCCGCACGGGCACGGTGAGCGTCACACCGACCGGCCGAAGGTGACCGTCACGGGGACTGGCCGAAGGCAGGCGTCAAAGCGCCTGGCCAAGGGTGAGCGTGTGCGGTCCGAAGCCGTTGCGCTCGAAGAACCGGATCGCGTCCGCGTTGGCCGCGTACGCCGTCACCTCCGCGAGCCGGGCGCCCTGTTCCCGCGCCCAGTCGAGGAAGGCCGCCACGAGCCGCGCCCCAGTCCGGGTGCCGCGGTGGGCCGGGCGCACATACAGGCTGTGCAGGGTGGCGAGCTTCACCGGGCGCATGGCCGAGCCGTCCGCGACCGTGCCCACGAGATGCCCTACGACCTCCCCGTCGTGCTCGGCCACGAGCGACAGCCGGGCCGGATCTTCGATGCCCGCGGCGAATCTCTCCGCACCTTGCGCGAGAGGCCAGTTGATGTCGACGGTCGCGTCCCGGGTACCCGCGTCCTCGGCGAACAGGGCCGCGCTGGAGGCGACGAGCGCCGGGATGTCCTCGGGGCGGGCCCGGCGGACGGCTGCCTGGTCGTGGTCGTCACTCATGGGACAGGACGGTAGCGGCCGGGTCTGACAGTGCCACCGGGCAGCGCTCCTCGACGCGTGGGATTTCCTGGACAGGTGTCCATGTATAGTGGACGCCTGTCCAGGAAATCCCGGGAAATTCGCCCTTGAAGGAGCCCACCTCCCCATGCAGACACTCGCGAACGTGCTGGTCGGCCTTGTCGCCGCCCTCCACGCGTACATCCTGGTTCTGGAGATGTTCCTGTGGGAGAAGAAGCCGGGGCGCGGGCTGCACGGGTTCGACCCCGAGATGGCGCGGGCCACCGCCGCGCTCGCCGCCAACCAGGGGCTCTACAACGGCTTTCTCGCGGCAGGCCTCGTCTGGGGACTGATCGCCGACGACCCCACGGGCTTCCGCGTACAGGTTTTCTTCCTGGCGTGCGTGATCGTCGCGGGTGTGTACGGCACGGTCACCGCGAACCGCCGCATCCTCTTCGCGCAGGCCCTGCCCGGCGCGCTCGCCCTGGCCGCCGTCCTCGTGGCCCGGTGACCGCCGACCCCAGGGCCGAGCGCACCCGGGCCAAGCTGCGCCGGGCCCTCCTCGACGAGTGCGCCCGACGGCCGCTCGCGGAGGTCAGTGTCGCCGCACTGGTGCGCGCGGCCGGGGTCGGCCGGGCCACGTTCTATCTGCACTACGCCGACCTGGAGGCGCTGGCCGTCGACGCCTGCGCCGAAGTCGTACGGGATGCCGTGGACGCCCTGCACGCGTGGCGGGGCAGGCCCGACCCCAGGACCGCACCGGACGCCCTGCTCACGTTCTTCGCGGGCCTGCCCCCTCACGCCCCGCTCTACCGTGCCCTGTTGAGCCCGGGCGGCGGCGGACCGCTCGGCCGCGTACTCCACCAGGACCTGCGGGCCCGCAGCCTCGCCGAGCGTGAACTCGTCGGCGCGCCGGAGGCCCCGCTCATCGCCTCCGCCGTCGCAGCGACCTTCGCGGGCGTCCTGGCCGACTGGCTGCACGGGCTCGTCGAGGCAACTCCCGAGGAGATCGCCCACAAGGTGTGGCGCCTGCTCGTGGCCCTGCACGCGACCCGCTGGGACACCGACCGGTAGGACGTCAGTCGCAGCCCATCCCCTTCTTCACCGCCGGCCACGCCTCCACCCCGTCCGGCGTTCGGACGTACGCCTTCTTCTTGTCGGCCGTCAGCCACAACGCCCGCTCGCCATGGCGGTATCCGGTGTCGCGGGCGCCGTCGGGCAGGGTGACGTCGCCGTCGTACGGGGCGGTGAGCAGCCCGGACAGCACGCCCTCGGGATCACGGGCGTACAGCACGCGCTTCGCGCCGTGCCCGAGTTCGAGGAAGTGGGCCGACTGCCAGTCACAGTGCTCCGAGCCCTGGGAACTGCTGATGGTGGTGACCGGGAGCCGACGGCCGCGCGCGTCGGTCCAGACCTCGTACCCCTGGTCGTCGGTGAAGCTCTCGGGGAACTCGGCCGGGTCGCACGAGGCGGTCGTCTCCGGGCCCCAACCGGGCCGGTTCGGCTGGTCCTTGGCGACGATGACGGCGACCTTGGTCCGACCCCCGACGTCGTACGAGAACAGCACGCGGTCCCCGTCGTCGCGCTCCACGCGGTAGCCGGACCTCGGGACGCTCGGCTGCTCGATGTCGAAGTACGCCTCAAGCCCTTCCGCCGGGGTCGAACCGCCGTCGCCCTTGCTCCAGTTGCCCCCGAACCCGCCCGAGTGGATGTCCCCCTCGCACTCCAGGGCCAGCCCCGCCGCACCCGACTCCGCCTCGGTCGCCCGTTGGCTGTCCTCGTCGTACTCCTTGTGCGGCACGCGCAGCGGTCCGCTGTACGACGTGGCAGGCGCGGGCCCGCCCGCGCGGAGCACGTCACCGGTTGGCCCCTTCCCGTTCTCCACCACCACCGTCACGAGTGTCGCGACCGTCGCGATGCCCGCCACCGCCAGTCCGCCCGCCTTGGTCCCCCGCATAGCGCCCCCTGCCTGCCATGTCGCCGTGTCCCTCCTCCGACGCACGGGCCCCTCAGGACGTTCAGACAGAGTGCGTCGCCCTTCAGCTCCGCCGGGCCGTCTGGAACGTACGCCGGTAGGCCTGCGGCGAGACGCCGATCGCCGCGTGCAGATGCTGCCGGAGCGAGGTGCCGGTCGCGAAGCCGACCTCGCCCGCGATCTGGTCCACCGGCAGATCGCTGGCTTCGAGCAACTGCCGTGCGCGGACGACGCGTTGCTGGATGAGCCAGCGGCCGGGGCTCATCCCGACCTCGTCGTTGAACCGGCGGGCGAACGTACGCAGGCTCATCCGGGCGTGGGCGGCGAGATCGCCCAGGGTCAGCGGTTCGCCGAGGCGTTCCAGGGCCCACTGCCGGGTGGCCGCGGTGCCCGCGTTCGAGTGCTCGGGCACGGGCTGCTCGATGTACTGGGCCTGGCCGCCGTCCCGCCACGGCGGCACCACGCAGGACCGGGCCACGCGGTTGGCCAGCTCGCTGCCGTGGTCCTTGCGCACGAGGTGCAGGCAGACGTCCACGCCGGACGCGGCTCCCGCCGAGGTGAGGAGGGAGTCCTCGTCGACGAACAGCACATCGGCGTCCAGGTCCACGTCCGGGAACATCTTCCGGAACAGCGGGGCCAGCTGCCAGTGCGTCGTTGCCCGGCGTCCGGCGAGCATCCCCGCCGCCGCCAGGACGAAGGCGCCCGTGCAGATGGACACGATCCGGGCGTCCGGCCGGATGGCCCTCAGCGCGCCGGCCACCGCCTCGGGGAGATCATCGCTGAGCTGCGACAGGGCGAACGGCGGGATGACGACGGTGTCGGCCGTACGCAGCGCTTCGGGGCCGTGTTCGACGGTGATCGAGAAGTCCGAGCTGCTGCGCACCGGCTGCCCGTCGACCGTGCAGGTCAGGATCTCGTACCGGCCCTCGGCCGAGCCGAAGACCCGGTTCGGGATGCCGAGTTCGAAGGGGTAGACCCCGTCCAGGGCCAGGACGACGACCCGCTCCACGGGTCCGTCGTACTCCCCGTGCCGTGAGGTCTCGGTGGGGTCGGGGCGCTCCCCGCATTGCGTCTGCAGCATGGCACGATCCTATCGAACAATGGCAATCATGCCATTTCCTCGGCTCTCGCGGCCCGGCAGGCTGGAGCGCATGAGCACTGAGAACACGATGCGCGCGATCAGTCAGGACGTCCTCGGCGGTCCCGAGGTCCTCAAGGAAGTGGAGCTGGAGATCCCGAGGCCCGGGCCGAGCGAGGTGCTGATCCGGGTGCACGCGGCGGGCCTCAACCCGACCGACTGGAAGCACCGGGCGAACGGCAACTTCCTCGGGAAGCCGCCGTTCGTCCTAGGCTGGGACGTTTCCGGCGTCGTCGAGGCGATCGGCCTCGGCGTCACCCTCCACAAGCCGGGCGACGAGGTCTTCGGCATGCTGCCGTACCCGTACGGCGTAGGGGCGCACGCCGAGTACGTCACCGGTCCGGCGCGGGCCTTCGCGCACAAGCCGGCCGAGGTCGACCACACACAGGCGGGCGCGATCCCGCTGGCCGCGCTGACCGCCTGGCAGGCGCTCGTCGACACCGCGGACGTCCGGCCGGGACAGCGCGTGCTGATCCACGCGGCGGCCGGCGGAGTGGGGCATCTCGCCGTGCAGATCGCCAAGGAGCGCCGGGCGTACGTGATCGGCACGGCCAGCGCGGGCAAGCACGAGTTCCTGCGGGGCCTGGGCGTCGATGAACCGGTCGACTATCGGGAGACCGACTTCGCCGAGGTCGTGCGGGATGTCGATGTCGTGCTGGACACCGTCGGGGGCGACTATCGGTCGCGGTCGCTCAAGACCCTTCGGCCGGGCGGGCTGCTGGTGTCGATCCTGCCGTCCGGATCACCGGCGCTCTCCGAGGAGGCGCAGGGGCTCGGTGTGCGGGCGATCGAGCTGCTCGTGGAGGCCGATCAGGCCGGGATGCGGGCGATTGCCGAGCTGGTCGCTGCGGGGCGGCTGCGCGCCGCGGTTGCCGAGGTGTTTCCGTTGGCCGAGGCCGCGAAGGCGCATGCGCTCGGGGACACCGGGCGGACCGTGGGGAAGCTTGTTCTTCAGGTTCGGTAGGGCCTTGTGGGGCGCGGGTACCACTGGTGGTGTTGAGCTGCGGGCCGGTTGTGGCTGGTCGCGCAGTTCCCCGCGCCCCTTTCAGGGCGCTCAGCTGAACGTCAGTACCGGCTTGATCGTCTTGCCCGCGGCCATGTCCTGGACCGCCTGGCCGATGTCCTCGAAGGCGTAGGTGCTGATCAGCCGGTCCAGAGGCAGGCGGCCCTCGCGGACCAGTTTGACCAGGGCCGGGATCGCGGTCTGGGTCTCCTGGTCGCCGAGGGTGAGGCCCACCAGCCGCTTGCCGCCGAGCATTCCGTTGACGTCCAGGGCGACCTCGGAACCGAACGGTGGGGCGCCGACGATCACCGCCGTACCGCGGGCGGCGAGCGCGTCCACGCCCTTGCGCAGGACGATGACGTTGCCGGTGGTCTCGACGACCCCGTCGGCCCCGGCCCCGCTGGTGATCAGCTGGACCGCGTCGACGATGTCCGCCTCGTTGGCGTTCACGGTGTGTGTGGCGCCCAACTCCCTTGCCAGTTCAAGCCGTTCGACGACCTTGTCGACGGCGATCACCGTGGTCGCGGGCGTCAGTGCAGCGGCCATCACCGCCGACAGACCGACCGCACCGGCACCCAGGACCACGATCGTGTCGCCCGTACGGGGCTCAAGGACGTTCCACACCGCGCCCACGCCGGTCTGTACGCCGCAGCCCAGCGGTGCGAGGGACTCCAGCGGGATGTCCCTGTCGACCTTGACGAGACTGCGCTCGTCCACCAACGCCCGCTCGGCGAAGGAGGACTGGCCGAAGAAGTGGCCGCCGAGCGGGGCCCCGTCACGGCTGATGGTGGCGGAGCCGTCGGCGCGGCGGCCGCCGAGGAGGTTCAGCGGCAGCCATGCGGCGCAGTACGCCGGGTGGCCGTCGCGGCAGTTGCGGCAGGAGCCGCAGGAGGTGAAGGACAGCACGACGTGGTCGCCGGGTTCGACGCCCGTGACGTCCGGGCCGACGGCCTCGACGATCCCGGCGCCCTCGTGGCCCAGTACGCCGGGCAGCGGGAACGGCAGGCCGCCGCTCGCGACCCCGAGGTCCGTGTGGCACAGGCCCGCGGCCACGATCCGGACCAGGACCTCATGGGCGCGGGGCTCGTCGAGCTCCACGTCGGCGAGGGTGAAGGGCGCTCCCCCGGACTCGACCACGGCTGCGCGAGTGGTGGTGGACATACTGCGAACTCCCTTGGATGAGGGTGGGTCCGGCTGCGCGGGGGCGCTCAGTCGAACGAGATGACGACGGACTTGACCTTGGTGTAGGAGGCGAGCGCCTCGGGCCCGTACTCGCGGCCGAAGCCGGAGGCCTTGACCCCTCCGAAGGGCACCGCGGGGTCGAGCATCGCCCAGTCGTTGACCCACACGATGCCCGCCTGCAGCCGGTCGGCGACGCGGTGCGCGCGGGCGAGGTCGGTGGTCTGCAGGCCCGAAGCCAGGCCGTACGGCGTGGAGTTGGCCAGTTCGACGGCCTCGTCCTCGGAGTCGAAGGGCTGCACGGTCAGGACCGGGCCGAAGATCTCCTCCTGGACCACCCGCGAGTCGTTGGACAGGCCCGCGATGACCGTGGGCTTGTAGTAGAAGCCGCCGTTCAGGTCGAGGCGCTCGCCGCCGCACACGATGCGGCCACCCTCCTTGCGGGCCAGCTCGACGTACTCCTCGACCTTCCTCAGGTGCCGCTCCCCCGCCATCGGCCCGACGACGGTCTCGGGCTCCCGGGGGTCGCCGACGGGCACGCCGGGGACGGCTTCGGCAAGGATGCCGACCACGGTGTTGTAGAGGGGGCGCGCGACGAGCAGACGCGGGCCACCCATGCAGAACTGGCCGGTGTTGAAGACGAAGCCCTTGATGACCGCGCCGATGGCCTTCTCGACGTCGGCGTCCTCGAAGACGATGTGCGCCGCGTTGCCGCCGAGCTCCATGGTGACCGACTTCAGGCCCTCGCCCGCGACGCCCGCCGCGTGCCTGCCGACCGCGGTCGACCCGGTGAAGGCGATCTTGTCGACGCCGGGGTTGCGCAGGAGCGCCTCGCCCGCGATCGGTCCCGTGCCGGTGACGACGTTGTAGACACCGTCCGGGACGCCCGCCTTCTGGAGCAGACCGGCCATGTAGAGGGCGCTGAGCGGGGTCTCCTCGGCCGGCTTGTGCACGACCGTGTTTCCGGCCGCGAGCGCGGGGGCGATCTTCGAGCCGGCGAGGATCAGCGGGAAGTTGAAGGGCGTGATCGCGGCGACGACACCGATCGGGCCGGGCTTGGTGTAGGCGAGGCCGTTGAGCGGGGTGTCCCGGGTCGCCCCGTCCAGCGTCCAGGCGAGGGAGGCGTAGTACTCGTAGTCGTTGGCCGCGTTCGTCACGTCGACCGCGTGGCACAGCGTGATCGGCTTGCCGACGTCCCGGCTCTCCAGGGCCGCGATCTCGTCCGCGTTCTCCCGGACCAGTTCGGCGACGCGGTGCAGCACCCGGCCACGCTCACGACCGCTCATCGTGGCCCACGGTCCGCGGTCGAACGCCTCCCGCGCGGCGCGTACGGCCGTGTCGACGTCGGTGGCGGAGGCCTCCGCGACCGTCGTGACCACCCGGCCGGTGGACGGATCGAACACGTCCGTACGCGCTCCGTCGGCCGCCTCGCGCCACTGTCCACCGATGAACAGCTGCCCGGGCCCGCTCTCGAAGGTGGTCGTCATTGCCCACTCCTCAGCCTCGATCGCCAAGATTTCAACCAACAGGATTCCTGTTGGTTCGCAGTCTCTTTACAGACAGGTTTCCTGTCAATGCCCTAGGCTGAACGCATGGTCGTCACCAAGGCACCCCCGTCGCTCCTGTACATGGTCAAGCAGGTGGAACTCGTCGTACGGTCCCGCCTCGACGAGTTGCTGAAGCCCACGGGGATCACCGCACTGCAGTACACCTCGCTCACCGTCCTGGAGCGGCACGACGGCCTGTCCGCGGCGCAGCTCGCCCGCGACTCGTTCGTGACCGCGCAGTCCGTGGCCGATGTGATCCGGTCCCTGGAGACCCGCGGTCTCGTACGGCGCGAGCGCAATCCCCGCAACCGCCGCGAGCTGCTGATCCTCCTCACCGAGTCTGGCCGCGATGTGCTCGCTCGGCACGCCGAGCCCGTGCGGGAGCTGGAGGAGCGCATGGTCCGGGATCTCACGGCGCACCAGACGGACCAGTTCAGGCAGGCGCTGTCGAAGGCGTGGCAGTCGCTGTCCTGAAACTGTCGGGCGACACGTCCTTTAAATCGAAGACATATGTCAATCGAACATGCTGAAATTCACCCCATCGAGGGTAACTTGCTGAGTGGGGAGCGGTTGGGCGGCCGCCAGCCGCACACGGCCGCGTCAACGCTCACGGAACGACGTCACCCTGGCCCCCGGTGACCCTGTTGGAGGTGATGTCGTCGTGCGCAACGAGTCCGCGCCGTTCACTCCTCATCTGCGTGTCCACCAGGACCGCGGGCACACCGTGCTGGAGTTCCACGGAGAGATCGACATCATCGCGGCGCTGGACATCGTCCCGGCCCTGGACGCGGCCACGGGGCACCCGGCCGCGCGGGTCGTGCTCGACCTGCGGCACATCGAGTTCTTCGACTGCTCGGGACTGCGCCTGCTGTACCGGGCCCGGCGCCGGGTCCTCGCCCAGGGCGGGCGGCTGCACCTGGTCTGCACCCACCCGCTGACCCTGCGCATCCTCCACGTGACCGGGCTCGACGACGTGCTGCCTCCGCTGTCGAGCATGGACGAGGTCCTCGGCCAGCCCGAGGCCGCCTCGGAGTCGTTATGACCGCGCCCCTTGGGACCGCGCCCTCTGTGACCGTGCCGGGCCCCGTACCCGCGTCCGCTACTTCAGGATCTTGGTGACCTGACCGGCGCCGTCCATCTGCGCCGCGCCCGTGATCATGTTCTTGATGTAGTCCGCGTGCCCCGGGCAGTCGACGTGCGCGTAGTGCCGCCGCTCCGTCTGGTACTCGACGTGAGCGATCGAGATCGTGATGCCGCGCTGCCGCTCCTCGGGCGCCTTGTCGTCTGGTCGAAGGGCGTGTACGGGTTGAGGTCGGGGAACCTGTCGTGCAAGACCTTCGTCACGGCCGCCGTGAGAGTCGTCTTGCCGTGGTCGATGTGCCCGATGGTGCCGATGTTGACATGCGGCTTGGTCCGCTCGAACTTGGCCTTGGCCACTGCGAGCCCTCCTGATCACCCGGGTGATGTGAGCGTGCTCCGTCTGGTCCTGTCGTTCCGTTCCGCCGCTTGGCCCCGCTTCTGCTTCTGCTCCTTCTCGTCTCTCCTCGTCTCTCCTCGTCTCTCCTCGTCTCTCCTCGTCTCTCCTCGTCTCTCCTCGTCTCTCCTCGTCT
>NZ_JAPWHT010000271.1:0-13796 GCF_027270795.1 Streptomyces sp. ActVer | reverse complement strand
ACCCCTCCCCCGGCGACCGGCCCCTCGACGGAACCACGCGCCCCTCCGCGCCGAGCTCCCCACCCGCCTTCGGATCATGCCACGCGGCACTGACAACGCCCCTCGGGCCTAGGACCTCAGCCGCCGGACCTCATCCGTCAGACCTCATCCGTCAGCCGTCGGCCGGAAGCCCCAATTCCGGGTAGGACTCCAGCAGTCGGGTCGGAGCCGCCTGCCGCCAGGAGTCCGCGAGGATGTCACGCAACTCGTCCGAGTCCTCAAGGGTCGCGAGCCGCACACGCACCCAGGCGAAACCCGCCTCGTGGTCGGCGATCCAGAACTTCCCGGGCTCGGCCAGCACCAACTCGTCGCGCTCCTCCTTGGGGCAGCGCACGGCGATGGAGGTCTCCTCCTCGGGCAGCGTGGCGAACATCTTCCCCGCGACCCGGAAGGTGGGCATGTTCCAGGCGATCTTCTCCGTCGTGTCCGGCAGAGAGAGGCAGATTCGGCGTACGTCTTCGGCATCCTGCATGGAAAGCACCGTAGCCAATACCACTGACAATCACCTGCTGAGAGCCGGTACAGGCGCCGCTGAAAACCGGTTCGGCCACCGCTGCGAGGGGGGGCGGTCAACGACTCGGAGCTGGCTCCGAACCCTCGTCCGCCACCACGTACTTGTAGAAGATCGTCGTCGGACGAAGCACCCCGTCCGGCGTCCGCGCGTAGTCGGGTATGACGCCCGCCCGGGTCCAACCCGCCGACCGGTAGAGCGACTCGGCCGGGCTGTCCGTCTCGGTGTCGAGGTTGAGCAGGCTCACGCCCGCCTCGGCGGCGGCGCGTTCGGCCGTCGCGAGCAGCGAACGTCCGAGTCCCTTTCCCCGCCCCTCCCGGTGCACCATCAGCTTCACCACCTCGGCGCGGTGACTGCTGTTGGGCTTGTCCGGGAAGGCCAGGCTGACGGTGCCGACGATCCGGTCCTGCGCGTACGCGACCCACACGGCGAGACCGCCCTCCGCGAGCACGTCCGCACGCCCCCGCCACCAGTCGACGGCAGCGGCACGGTCGAGCGGGGCGAGGAAGCCGACCGACGCTCCCCCGTTGACGGTGTCGGTCAGCAGGTCGGCCAACTCATCAACGGATCGCAGGAGTTGGTCGGCCGCAAGCCGGACGACGGTCGTGGTCATGGCAGCACCACTGCCAGCACATAGCGCGCGTCCTCGGGGCCGGTGGACCGGAAGCGCGTCGGCCCCCACACCCGCAACCGCAGGCAGTCGCCCGCGTCGAGCCGGTGCCCGGTGTCCTGGGCCGTGACCTCCAGCCGCCCGTCGAGCACCCAGATGTGCTGTTCGAGGCCGGGTACGGGCGGCCGGTCGTACGCGATGTCCGCGCCGGCCGCGAGCCGCCCCTCGACGAGTTCGCCACGCAGCCCGGCATGCGGCGGGGACACGGAGCGGCGTACGAAACCGGACGCCCTGTCCTCCCATACGGCCTGGTCGGCGGCCCGTACGAGCAGGGCGGGCTCCGCCTCGACCTCGCTGAGCAGCTGCGACATGGTGCGGCCGTAGACCCCGCACAGCCGGTTCAGGAGTGAGGCCGTGGGGCTGATCTCCGCGCGCTCGGCCCGGGAGAGGGTCGACCGGCTCACCCCGCTGTGCTCCGCCAACTCGCCCAGGGACCAGCCTCGTTCGGCCCGCAGCTCGGCCAGTCGCACGCCGAGCCGGGCATCGACCGGGTCCGGGCCGGCGCCGGCCGCGTCAGCATCTCCACCGTGTCTCATATTCGGGACGCTATCCCACATGTGAAATGCGACGGTGGCGCGGCGCTCATCCCACCGGTGCGGCCTCCCCCAGCGCCTCCAGTACCGGCCGGATCAGCGGATGCTCCTCGGCTCCCCGGCGCACGGCGGCGAAGACCCGGCGTGTGGGTGCGACCCCGTCGACGGGGCGTACGACCACGCCCGAGAGATCCATGCCGCTCAGGGCCGAGCGCGGCACCAGGGCGACCCCCGCGTCCGCCGACGCGAGCGCGACGACCGCGCGGAAGTCGTCCGAGGAGTGCTCGAGACGGGGCTGGAACCCCGCGTGCTCACAGGCCAGGACCACCACGTCGTGGCAGGGGTTTCCGGGGTACGGGCCGATCCACGGGTCCTTGGCCAGCTCGGCGAGCGGCACCTCCGTACGGTCGGCGAGGCGGTGGGTCACCGGGACGACGGCGTCGAACGGCTCGGCGTACAACGGGATGTGGGCGAGGCGGGGGTCGTCGGCGTCCGGCGCGCCGCGGTACTCGACGGCGACCGCCACGTCGACCTGCCGGTCGAGCACCATCGGCAGGCTGGCGTCGCCCTCGGCGTCCTGGACGCGGATGCGGATGCCGGGCGCGGTCCGCGCGAGCCGGGCCACGGCGGGTGCGACGACCAGACCGATACCGGTCGCGAAGGAAGCGAC
Source organism: Streptomyces sp. ActVer (assembly GCF_027270795.1). Taxonomy (NCBI): domain Bacteria; kingdom Bacillati; phylum Actinomycetota; class Actinomycetes; order Kitasatosporales; family Streptomycetaceae; genus Streptomyces; species Streptomyces sp. ActVer. The sequence goes on along the minus strand of NZ_JAPWHT010000271.1, from coordinate 11,373 downwards.
CGTGACCGTGCCCGCCGAACCCGAGTCGTACGCGGCGAGCTCGGCCTCGGCCTTCTCCAGCTGGGCGAGGACCGCGTTGGTGTGACTGAGCAGGATCTCGCCCGCCGGAGTCAGGCGTACGCCCCTGGCGTTGCGCTCCACCAGGCGGTGGCCCGTCTCCTGCTCAAGGGCCGTCAGCTGTTGCGAGACGGCGGAGGGCGTGAGGTAGAGCGCGGCGGCAGCGGCCGTCACCGTGCGATGGTCCGCCACCGCACGGAGGATGTGGAGCCGCCGCGCTTCGATCATGTGACCGATTCTCTCAGAGGTTCGCGCTCACCCCGCTGCTCCGGTCCTCGGCCCTCCGCGGCGCCGGGCTGCGCCCGACCCCGGTCCTCCGCGCTCAGGCCTCCGCGCTCAGGCCTTCGTCTCCGCCGTCAGCTCCGCCCGCGCCGCCACGAAGGCGTCCACGGCCCGGTTCACGTCCTCCGTCGAGTGCGCGGCGGACAGCTGTACGCGGATCCGGGCCCGGCCCTGCGGGACCACCGGGTACGAGAAGCCGATCACGTACACCCCGCGGTCCAGGAGCAGCTCCGCCATGCGTCCGGCGACGGCCGCGTCGCCGATCATGACCGGGGCGATGGCGTGGTCGCCGGGGAGGATGTCGAAGCCCTCCTCGGTCATCCGGGAGCGGAACAGCGCGGTGTTCGCGGCGAGGTGCTCGCGCAGATCGCCCGCCGACTCCAGCAGGTCGAGGACCTTGAGCGAGGCGGCGGCGATCACCGGGGCCAGGGTGTTCGAGAAGAGGTACGGGCGCGAGCGCTGGCGCAGCAGGGCGACGATCTCGGCGCGGGCGGCCACGTAACCGCCGGAGGCGCCACCGAGGGCCTTGCCCAGAGTGCCGGTGATGATGTCGACCCGGTCCATGACGCCGTGCAGCTCGGGGGTGCCGCGGCCGCCGGGGCCGACGAAGCCGACGGCGTGCGAGTCGTCGACCATGACCATGGCGTCGTAGCGGTCGGCGAGGTCGCAGATCTCGCGCAGCGGGGCCACGTACCCGTCCATGGAGAAGACGCCGTCGGTGACGATCAGCCTGCGGCGGGCGCCCGCGGCCTCCTTCAACTGCTGCTCCAGGTCCGCGAGATCACGGTTGGCGTAGCGGAGGCGACGGGCCTTCGAGAGGCGGATGCCGTCGATGATCGACGCGTGGTTGAGGGCGTCGGAGATCACCGCGTCCTCCTCGCCGAGAAGGGTTTCGAAGACTCCGCCGTTGGCGTCGAAGCAGGAGGAGTAGAGGATCGTGTCCTCCTGGCCGAGGAACACGGAGAGGCGCTGTTCGAGTTCCTTGTGCACCTCCTGCGTACCGCAGATGAAGCGTACGGAGGCCATGCCGTAGCCCCAGCGGTCGAGGGCCTCGTGAGCTGCGGCGATCACCTCGGGGTGGTCGGCGAGGCCGAGGTAGTTGTTCGCGCAGAAGTTGAGGACCTCACCGGGGCGGCCGCCCGCGGTGACGTTCACGGTCGCGGACTGCGGGCTGCCGATGACGCGCTCGGGCTTGTGCAGTCCGGCGGCGCGGATCTCGTCGAGAGTGGTGCGGAGGTCGTCGCGTACGGAGTCGAACATCATCAGTCCTTAGTGGGTCCAGTCGAGGATGACCTTGCCGCCGCGGCCGCTCGCCGCGTCGGCGAACGCCGCCTCGTGGTCGCGGTAGCCGTAGCGGCCGGTGATCACGGGGGCGAGGTCGAGACCGCCTTCGAGGAGGACCGACATCGCGTACCAGGTCTCGAACATCTCGCGGCCGTAGATGCCCTTGATCGTGATCATGGAGGTGACGATCCGGGACCAGTCGACGGCGAACTCCTCGGACGGAAGTCCGAGCATGGCGATCTTTCCGCCGTGCGTCATGTTGGCGAGCATGTCGCGCATCGCGACGGGATTGCCCGACATCTCCAGGCCGACGTCGAAGCCCTCGCGCAGGCCGAGCGTGCGCTGCCCGTCGGCGATGGTCGACTCCGCGACGTTCAGCGCGAGGCTGACGCCGATCTTGCGGGCGAGCTCCAGACGCTCCTCGCTGACGTCGGTGACCACGACGTGCCGGGCGCCGGCGTGCTTGGCGACGGCCGCGGCCATCAGGCCGATGGGTCCCGCGCCGGTGATCAGTACGTCCTCCCCGACCAGCGGGAACGACAGCGCGGTGTGCACGGCGTTGCCGAACGGGTCGAAGATCGCGGCGACATCGAGGTCGACGGGGACGCGGTGCACCCACACGTTGGACGCGGGCAGCGCGACGTACTCGGCGAACGCGCCGTCGCGGCCGACGCCGAGCCCTACCGTGGCGCGGCACAGATGGCGCCGCCCGGCCTGGCAGTTGCGGCACTTGCCGCACACGAGGTGGCCCTCGCCGCTGACGCGGTCGCCCACGGTGATGTCGCCGACGTCGCGGCCCGTCTCGACGACCTCGCCCACGAACTCGTGGCCGATCACGAGCGGGGTCCTGATCGACTGCTGTGCCCAGCCGTCCCAGCTGCGAATGTGCAGGTCGGTGCCGCAGATCCCGGTCCTGAGGACCTTGATCAGCACGTCACCGGGTCCGACGACCGGCTCCGGTACGTCCATGAGCCGGAGTCCCGGCTCAGCCTTCTCCTTGACCAGCGCCTTCAACACGGCTCCCGTGTACGAGGGTTCCGGGCCGGGGCATGCCGAGGCGGGCCCCGGCCCGGAGTGAGGGGTGGCGTCACGGCAGCGGGCATGGCGGGTGGGCCATGCGGGAGCGCCTCTCAGCGGCTGCGGCGCTCCACTGCCGACGCGGAGAAATCTGCCGTACACGGGCGCTGCGGTCCATCGAGGTTTTCTTAAGCTCCGCCGCAGCTTTCCTTCACGCCTCGCTCCCCTCACATGTGTCCCCGCCCCCGTCAGCGTGTCTGCCCCCTCTCGAAGTACGCGACCAGTTCGGCGTCCAGCGGCGGCACCTCGTACGGAACGCCGCCCCCGCGCGGCGACTCGGTGGCCCGGAATCCCGCCGCCACCGCCATCCGCGCGGCCACCGGGGACGTGTCGGTGCGCCCTCCCTCGCGTGCGAACCGCAGGAACTCGTCGATCAGCAGCGGGTCCGCGCCCCCGTGCTCGGCGTCCTGTTCCACGTCGGGCACGGGGTACTCGGCGTCCGCCTCGGCCCGGTATCCGGAGCGGCGGGAGTTCCACACCTTCACCACTCCCCCGGGACCGTCCCCGAAGTTCTCCAGGCGGCCCGCGTCGCCGATGACGGTGTAGTTGCGCCAGTAGTCGGGCGTGAAGTGGCACTGCTGGTAGGCGGCCAACACACCATTGTCCAGGCGCATGTTGACGATCGACACGTCCTCGACGTCGATGACGGGGTTGAGGGCCCGCTGGGTGTGCGGCGGCCAGTGGCCGTCCTCCGTGTACCAGTCGTCGGACTTCGGCTCGCCCGGCGAACGGCGATGCGGATTGCCGCCGTACACCATCAGGTCGCCGAACGCCTGTACCTGCCGGGTGTATCCGCCCGCGAGCCAGTGCAGTACATCGAGGTCGTGGGCGCCCTTCTGCAGCAACAGGCCGGTGGTGCACCGGCGTTCGGCGTGCCAGTCCTTGAAGTACCAGTCGCCTCCGTAGCCGACGAAGTGGCGTACCCACACCGTTCTGACCCTGCCGATGTCGCCGCGCAGGACGAGGTCGCGCATCTGCCGGATCACCGGCATGTGGCGCATGTTGTGACCCACGTACAGCCGGGTGCCGGTCTCGAAGGCCGTGCGCAGGATGAGGTCGCACCGCTCGATGGTGATGTCCAGGGGCTTCTCGACGAAGACGGGCCTGCCCGCGCGCAGGGCCTCGCAGGCGATGTCGGCATGGGTGTGGTCCGGGGTGAGGACGAGCACGGCGTCGACGTCCGGGTCGTCGATGACCTTGCGGTGGTCCTCGACGGTCCGGGCGCCGGGGATGCGGTCGGCGGCGCGGTCCCGCAGTGCCGGATCGTGTTCGGCGACGACGGTCACGCGCGAGCCCCGGCCGGGCCGGTGGGCGATGCGCGCGAGCGAACCGCGCAGGCCGAAGCCGAGGGCGCCGAGACGCAGGTCGGTCATGGGGTGCCTTCCCGTTCGGTGACGAGGAGTCGGGGCCGGCGGCAGGAGGTCCGGCCGTGTTCCTCCGAGGAAGCCGTGCCCACCTGCGCCGGAGTCAACTTCCCATCGGACGGGGCCTTCCGGGAGAGCGCACGGGGGCCGCACATACGAACAGGGCCGACCACATGCGAACAGGTCTCACTGTGTGCGCACACGACACATGGCATACGCACACAGCACAATTGATCTGTCGGCCCTCACCAGCCGTATCCCTCTCCAGAACCTGGAATCGCGCCCAGGAACAGAGGAGTCGGAACCCCGCCATGCCCGCACCGCATGTATCCCTGCCGCCCGTCGACCACGTCCTCTCGCCGCACACCGGCTGGACGCGGGCGCACTGGGAGGCGCTCGCCGACCGGCAGCTCGAAGCCCTGGTCCCCTACGCGACGCCGGGCCTCGCGCAGTACCGGCTGCCCGGGCGGGCCTCGTGGTCCGGTGTCGTGTCGGACGGACTCGAAGGGTTCGCGCGGTCATTCCTGCTGGCCTCCTTCCGGATCGCCGGGGCGCGGGGCGACGTCGATCCCCGTCTCATGGAACGCTACGCGCGGGGTCTGACAACGGGCACCGACCGCGACAGCGGCGAGGCCTGGCCCGAACTCACGGACTGCTCCCAGCAGATGGCGGAGGCCGCCTCGGTCGCCGTGGCGCTGCACGAGACCCGCCCCTGGATCTGGGACCGGCTGCACACCGAGGCGCAGGAGCGGGTCGTGGACTGGCTGTGGGGTTTCGTGGGCCGCCGCACCTGGGACAACCACTGGCGGCTCTACCAGGTGGTGGCCGAACAGTTCCTGGCCTCGGTCGGCGCACCCCACCGTCAGGACGACATCGACGCCGGGCTCGACCGCCTCGACGACTGGTACGTGGGCGACGGCTGGTACAGCGACGGCGACGGCCGGACCTTCGACTACCACAACGGCTGGACCATGCACCTGTACCCGCTGCTGTGGTGCCGGATGACCGGCGGCGACGGCGGCGGGCGAGGCCACGTCTACCGGGAGCGGCTCGCCCGGTTCCTCGCCGACTACCCGCGGTTCTTCGGCGCGGACGGTGCCCCCGTGCACCACGGCCGCTCCCTGACGTACCGTTTCGCCACCGCCGCCCCGGCATGGATGGGCGCCCTCGCCGGCTGTACGCCGCTGGAGCCGGGCCTCACCCGACGGCTGGCGTCCGGCACGGTGCGGCATTTCGTGGAGCGGGGGGTGCCCGACGAGCGCGGGCTCCTGCCGCTCGGCTGGTACGAAACGTTCCTGCCGATGACCCGGCCGTACTCGGGGCCCGCGTCCCCGTACTGGGCGAGCATGGGTTTCCTCGGGCTGCTGCTGCCTCCGGAGCATCCGGTGTGGACGGCACGCGAACTGCCGCTGCCCGTCGAGGAGTCGGACCAGTACACCGCGCTCCCGGCCCCCGGCTGGCTGTTGCACGGCACGAAACACGACGGCATCGTCCGCCTGGTCAACCACGGCAGCGACCACAACTCCCCGTCCGGGCCCGCCGAGGACGATCCGCACCACGCGAAGTTCGGCTACTCGACGGCGACCGCGCCCGAGGCGGCCGCCCATGCCTGGGAGCGGACCGTGGACGGGCACATCGCGCTGGTGACCCCGGACGGCACCGCGTCCCGCCGGCGCACCATCGTTCCGCTGCACTGCTCCGGGCGGACGGCGGCCTCCCGCTACAGCGCCCGACTGCCCGGCGGCGAGGAGGAGTTCCCGATCGAGACGACGAGCGTTCTGCGCGGTCCCTGGGAGATACGCGTGCACCGGGTGCTCGCGCCGACCGGCCTGACCGTCCGGGAGGGCGGCTACGCCGTCGCCGCCGAGACCCGGCCCACCGCCGAGCGGGGGCACGGCTGGGCGCTGGCCCGCACGGACAACGGGCTGACCAGTGTCGTCGTCGCACTGCACGGCTGGGACGAGGACACGGGCATCGCGCGCGAGGTCGAGGCCAACGCCTTCGGCCCGCACTCCGCGACGCCGTATCTCCGGTGCGCGGCGGGCCGTCCGGGCGGCTCCGGCGTGTACGTCACGCTGCTCGCGCTGACGCGGGACTCCGTACACCCCCAGGCGTTACGGGAGTCGGTGTCCTGCGAGGTCGAGGGGCACGAGGTCCGGATCACGTTCCCCGAAGGGGACACCGTCTCCGTGTGAGTCCGGGTGAGTCCGCGCAGGTAGGGACACCGTTCACGTGGAGGCGAAGGGCGCGGGTCAGAATCCGCCTTCCCGCAGCTCGATCCGCTCGACCAGCTCCGCCGCCATCGACTTGATGGTGTCGAGCCCCGCCCGCCCCCACGGCCGGGGCTCGACATCGCTGACGCACACCGTGCCGAGAGCGATGCCCGTGCGGTCGATGAGCGGGGCGCCGAGGTAGGAGTGGATGCCGAACTCGTCGACGACGGGGTTGCCCGCGAAGCGGGGATAGTCACGGACGTCCTCCAGGACCAACGCCTTGTGGCGGACGACCACATGTGGGCAGAAGCCATGGTCCCGGGCCATATAGCGGCCGATCCTCGGTTTCGTGGTGTCCGCGTGATCGGTACGGGCCTCGGCCGGCGGCTCGACCGGGATACCACCGTAGGGGATGTGCAGGCCCGCGAAGAACTGCCGCTCCTCGTCGATGAAGTTGACCATCGCGTAGGGCGCCCCCGCGAGCTCGGCGAGCCGGTCCGCGAACGCGTCGAGGGCCGGCTCGGTGTGCTGTCCCAGGCCGAGCACCCTCAGTCGCCGTGTTCTGGCGGGGGCCTCCTTGTCCTCGGGGGTGAGCAGCAGCCGACCGGCCGGACGCGGCGGGTCGTACGTCATGTGTGGGCTCCGTGGCTGGGGGCGTGCGAAGGGGCGTGGGCGAGGAGGTGGCGGACGAGGGTGAGCAGGGTCTGCACTCCCGAGCTGGAGATCCGGGCGTCGCAGCGCACGACGGGCACCTCCGGGTCGAGGTCGATCGCCGCCCGCACCTCCTCCGGGTCGTAGCGGAAGCCTCCGTCGAACTCGTTGACGGCCACGATGAATCCCAGGCCGCGCTGTTCGAAGAAGTCGACGGCGGCGAAACAGTCCTCCAGGCGGCGGGTGTCGGCGAGGATGACCGCGCCGAGCGCGCCTTCGGAGAGCTCGTCCCACATGAACCAGAACCGCTCCTGTCCGGGCGTGCCGAACAGGTACAGCACGTGTTCCGGGTCGAGGGTGATGCGGCCGAAGTCCATCGCGACGGTCGTCTCGACCTTGTTCTCGATGCCGTCGAGATTGTCGGTCGCGGCGCTGACGGTGGTCAGCAGTTCCTCCGTACTGAGCGGCGCGATCTCGCTCACCGCGCCGACGAAGGTGGTCTTTCCTACTCCGAACCCTCCCGCCACCAGGATCTTCAAGGCGGTGGGAAAGGGGTCAGAGCTGTCGTCGTAGTCCATCGAGCACTGCCTCCAGAAGAGACCGGTCAGTGGGGTTGTGGTGGAACGTCGGGGGCTTCATGGACAGCACCCCGCAGTCGACGAGATCGGACAGCAGCACCTTGGTCACCGCGGCGGGCAGTCTCAGATGCGCGGCGACCTCGGCGACCGAGACGGGGTCCCGGCACAGTTCGAGTGCCTGGGCGTGCTCGGGGCCGAGGTAGCCGAGAGGGGTGACGCCGGTGGCCATCACCTGCGACAGCAGGTCGAGCGCGGTGCTCGGCCGGGTCCGGCCGTTGCTGACCTGGTAGGGGCGCACAAGGCGTCCGGCCGCATCGTCAAGCCAGGGCCCGTCGCCGGCCGAGGTCACGCTCAAGGCCTCATCGCCGACGGTCCGACGCTGTGCTGCCTCGGCGCGGTCATCAGGTACGGGCGGACACTCTTGACCAGCATCGCCATCTCATAGCCGAGCACGGCCGCGTCGGCGTCGCGTCCGGCGAGCACGGCAAGACACGTACCGGAGCCCGCGGTGGACACGAACAGCAGGGTCGAGTCCAGTTCGACGACGACCTGGCGTACGTCACCGCCGTCGCCGAAGCGGACGCCCGCGCTGCGGCCCAGGGAGTAGAGCCCGGAGGCCAGGGCCGCCATGTGGTCGGCGCTGTCGGGGTCGAGCCCGTGCACCGACTTCACCAGGCCGTCGCAGGAGAGCAGCACGGCGCTCCTGGTGTGCGGCACGCGCTGCACCAGGCCGCTCATCAGCCAGTCGAGATCGGATGCGTGCCCGGTCGGCACATCGCTCGCCATGGGGGATCGACTCCTTGAAGTACGAAGGTCTGCGGGAGCGGAAGTGTGGGTGGGGGTGGCGTGGTTCATCCGGCTGGTGTGCTCCCGTCGTGCCGGGCGGTGAGGTCATGACCTGGCACGGGCGCCGTCTCGTGCGCCACGTGCGCCTCGCGCGGTTCGTGCGCTGGGTGCGCTTCCCCTATGGGCGTCTCATCCATGTGGGCCGAGTCCCGGAACTGGGCCTCGGCGAGCCCGATGCCGCGCTGGAACGCCGCCATCAGACCGGGGTCGTGACCGACGACGAACTCGGGGTCAGGCCGGGGCGCGGGTCCGTCGCGCAGCTCGGGCACGAGGTGCTCCTGGGCCCGACGTCTGGGCAGTTGCGGCTTGCTCATGGTTCCGCGCACCACACCACCGCGCGGGGTCGGGGGCGTGACCGTGTTCTCGGTGACGAACCGCCGATCACCGGGACGGATACCGGGCACGGCCTCCGCCGGGTTGGCCCGCGTCTCGGCACCGCGCACCGGGAGCGGGGCCGGAGCGCCGTCGTTCACGACCGACAGCCCGCCCGGCGCGCTCTCCCGCCCCGGCTGCGCCGGCACGGCGGTCCTCATGCCGTGGGCGTCGTGGGACGGATATGACCCGGATTCGTGAAACGACGCCCGCGGTACGTCGCCGGAGGCGCCCGGGACGACTCCCGGTACGGGGATCGGCGTCCCGTGGAAGGGAGTCCCGTGAACCGGGCTGCCGTGCGCAGGCGTCCCATGGGCGGGAGTCCCATGTGCCGGTGCCCCATAGGCAGGCGTCCCGTGAGCCGGAGTCCCCTGAACCGGGCTCCCATGGGCGGGCGTGCCATGGGGTGGCGTGCCATGGGGTGGCACGTCCTGCCCTGGCGTGCCGTGGCGAGGCGTGCTCCTCAGCGGCGGCTCGTGTGCCGCCATGCCATGAGAAACCGCGGCCCCATGTGTTGAAGAGCCGTGTGTCGCAGCCCCATGTACCGGAGCGGCATGTGTCGGAGCGGCATGTGTCGGAGCGGCATGTGTCGGAGCGGCATGTGTCGGAGCCCCGGGGACCGAAGCACCTTGCGCCGAGGCGCCTTGTACCGGTGCAGCATGTGCCGAACCGACATGTGCCTGAGCACCATGCGCGGGACCACCACGAGCACCAGCACCAGCACCCGGACCCGCTGCCGCCCCCGCAGCAGCGCCTCCCGCCGTGACCTCCCGCGGAGACCCAACCCCGGGGGCCGCCCCAGGACCGACCCCGGAACCAGCCCTCGCATCGGCCCCGCCCCCGGCCGACCGCTCCCCCTCCGCCCCCAGCAACGCCTGCGGCACGACCAGTACGGCCTGCACGCCACCGTAGATATTGGTCTGCAGCCGCACCACGATCCCGTGCCGACGCGCGAGCTGCGAGACCACGAACAACCCGATGCGGCCGTCCTGCAGCAGACTCGCGACGTTCACCTGATCGGGGTCGGCGAGCAACGCGTTCATCTTGTGCTGCTCGGCCAGCGGCATCCCTAGCCCGCGGTCCTCGACCTCGACGGCGAGCCCGGACGTGACCACGTTGGCCCGCAGCAGCACTTGGGTGTGCGGCGCCGAGAACACCGTGGCGTTCTCGACGAGTTCTGCCAGCAGATGGATCACGTCGGCGACGGCGTGCCCGCGCACGGTGCCGTCGATCGGCGGGACGAGCTTGACCCGCGAGTACTGCTCGACCTCGGCGATCGCGGAGCGCAGCACCTCGGTCATGGAGACCGGGTTGCTCCACTGCCTGCGCGACACGGCCCCGCCGAGAACGGCGAGGTTCTCGGCGTGCCGCCGGATACGGGTGGCGAGGTGGTCGACGTGGAACAGACCCTTGAGCAGGTCCGGGTCCTCGATCTCGTTCTCCAGCTCGTCGAGGATCGAGATCTCGCGGTGCACCAGGGACTGCAGGCGCCGTGCCAGATTGACGAAGACCTCGACCTTCTGCTCGCTGCCCGCCTGGCTGGAGAGCTGGGCGGCCTGGACGACGGCGCTCACGGCGCCTTCGTGGGCGCGCGCCAGGTCGTCCTCCAGCAGGTCGAACTCGTCGGCGTCCGAGGCGGGCCGGCCGACCGGTCGGCGCTCGGGCGGCCCCTCGCCCCGGCGCAGCGTCTCGACGAGGGCACGCAGATCGGACTGGCCGTGGGCGCTGGTTCGGCGCAGGGTGCCGACGCGCTCGTATACGGACCTGGCGGCGCGGTCGGCGGCCACGGCGGCGATCACGATGCCCGCGAGGGCGACCGCGACGGCTCCGCCGAGCACGATCCACAGGGTGGGGCCGGGCCGTGCGGGGGTCGTGCGGACGATGAAGAGCACGGCGGCGCTGGCGCTGAGGGCCACCGCGATGGGCGGCAGAACCGCGAGGCGGAGGAGCTGGGGCCGTATGTGGGTCTCGGGCAGCGTGGGGGTGGTGCGGGCGACCGGTCGCCCGTGCCGCCCGCCCTCGCGGCGGTCTGCGCGTGCGGCCGGTGCGCGAAGGTGAGACATCGACGTCCTCGTACTGGTGTGTCGGGGCCGTGGGGGCTCCCGCGGGTTCTGCGACCGAGGCATGCGCCGACTGGGACACGCGCCATCGCTGCGCCGGTCGAGAGAGTCGAAGAATTCGGCCCTGTGTCGCTCAGCGGCCACTCACAGTAGTCGCCACCGCATCATGTGCGGTGGGCAGTTGACAAAGTCCGGCGGCCTGCGTCCCGCTCTGGTATGAGGGTTCGTACGACAGGCCGATAAACCCCTCGCACGCCCGTTCCCGTGCGTCAGCGAACCGATCAGACCTGGTCAGAAGCGGTCAGCGAAAATCGGCGAGGGCCGAGGAGCAGGATGCTCCTCGGCCCTCGCCGAATGCCTCTTCAATGCCTTCGCGCGCTTCTACGTCACCCCGCGGGGACGGTTTCCGGGTCTCCGGTGTCCTCCTTGGTGTCACGCGGTGTGTCACCGACCGTCTCCCCGGCGGAGGGCCAGCCGCCCTCCGGGACGACGGCCACCCCGCGCCACCAGGGCTCGGACGGGACGGTCTCCGAGGTCGGCTCGAAGGGCTCGCCGGGCCGGGGCAGCGCGATCCGGGCGCCGACCGCGC
>NZ_JAPWHT010000270.1:0-13818 GCF_027270795.1 Streptomyces sp. ActVer | reverse complement strand
CCGGTGCCCGAGCGGGTCGTGGAGGCCGACACCATCCACGAACTGCTGAGCAACGGCACGTTGGTGATCTGCGCCGGCAGTGGCGGGGTACCCGTCACCACCGGCGACGACACGCCAGCGCCCGCCGCCGCCCGCCCCGGGCCCCCCGCCCCCGACCCGCCGCAGCTCCGTCACCGGTGCCCCCGTGACGATCTCGCCGCCCCGCGCGCGCACCGACTCCGCGACGGCGAGCGGGAGCCCGCCGATGCCGCCCTCGATACCGGTGAAGACCGGCCCTGTCTGCTGGTTCTTTGCCGCCCTGGCCTGGATCTCGCGGACGGCCTCCGTCAACGACGTGTGGGTGCGGGCCGCCTCGAAGAGCTGGGGGACGGCCGAGCGCATCGAGATGCGGTACGCGTCGCCCGCGTAGACACCGCCGAGGAGGGGCTCGATGAGGCGGTCGACGACCTCGCGGCCGAGGCGCGCGGCGACGAACTCCCCCACCGCCACGTCGTCCCCGACCTCCGTGCGCGGCAGGTCGCGGTCGCGCTCGATCCGGCGCAGGCCCTCCTCCGAGAGGACTCCGGAGAGGGCCGCCGCGTCTCCGGGGACGCCCATGACGTGCCCCTTGGGCATGGGCCGCAGTGCCCCGCGCGTCCAGATCGAGGCGCTCGCCGTCGCGGGCGGCCGGAGCCGGTCGGCGAGGCCCACCTCGCGGGCGAGGGCCACCGCCTCGGGCCGCCGGGCGAGCATCGACTCGGCACCGAGGTCGACCCGGACGCCGGCGATCTCCCCGGGCAGCAGCTTGCCGCCGAGCCGGTCCGAGGCCTCCAGCACGGTCACGCGCGCCCCGCCGTCCAGCAGCCGGCGGGCGGCGGCCAGACCGGCGATACCGCCCCCGATGACGACGACATGACCCGTGCCCGTGCGTGTGTCTGCGTGCATGTCTCCACTGTCCCAGACCCCACCGACAGTCCCGTGGGCCCCGGTGCCTGTGAAGGTGCCGGTGAGGGTGTCCATGACGAGTCCGGACCGTGACCTCTTCGGGACCGGATTCGGCCAACGTCTCACAAGGGCTCTGCGTCGTAGGAGCGTCAGTCATCACGACACCCTCGGGGGTAAGCCGATATGCAGACGCGTGGCAGTGGCACGACCAGGCACCGATCCGCACGACCTGTCCAGATCCTCTCGGCGCTGTGCCTCGCCGCGGCCCTCGCCCTGACGGGGTGCACGGGCGCGGCCGACGGCGGGAGCTCCAGCTCGGATGCCAAGGGCGGCGCCCCGGGCGCGAACGAGGCGGGAGCGGGCGCGGCCGACAGCGATGCGGGCAGCGCCAAGCAGGAACAGGCCGCCGCGCCACCGAAACTGACCGCCCACATCATCCACACCGCGTCCCTGACCGTGCAGGTCAAGGATGTGCCGAAGTCCCTCGACGAGGCCCGCACGGTGGTCGAGAACGCGGGCGGCATGGTCGGCAACGAGACCACGGACCGCGACTCCGAGGGCCGCGAGCGCTCCCGTGTCGTCCTGCGGGTGCCCTCGGACAAGTACAAGGAGGTCCTCACGGAGCTGGAGGGCTCGGGCAAGCTCATCGACCGCAGGGCGAAGGCCGAGGACGTCACCGAGCAGGTCGTCGACGTGGAGAGCCGTATCAAGTCGCAGCGCGCCAGCGTGGTGCGGATCCGCGAGCTGATGGACCAGGCGACCAAGCTGAGCGATGTGGTCACCCTTGAGGGCGAGTTGAGCACCCGTCAGGCCGACCTGGAGTCGCTGCTGGCCCAGCAGACGTCCCTGAAGGACCGTACGAGCCTGGCGACGATCACGCTGTCGCTGTCCGAGACGCCGGTGAAGAAGGTCGCCAAGGACGACGACCCGGGGTTCGCGGACGCTCTCGGGGGCGGCTGGGACGCGTTCGTCACCATGTTCCGCTGGATCGCGCTGGCTCTCGGGGCGGTCCTGCCCTTCCTGGTGGGCGCGGTGCTGCTGCTGTTCCTGTGGGTGCGTTTCCTGCGTGGCCGGACGCCGGCCCGGCCGGTCGCGGCGGCGCCGGGCGGCGCGGGCACGGGTTCGCTGCCGGTCGCCCCGCCGGTCCGGGCAGAGGGCGACGACAAGGACTGAGCGGACCCGGGCGAATCGGCGCGATCCTGAGCAGGACCGAAATGCGGGACGCCCGTAGCGTGTTCGTATGAGCATGAGCCGTGCGAGCCGTTCCCAAGAGCGCCTGGTGGTCGTCGGAGGGGACGCGGCGGGCATGTCCGCCGCGTCCCAGGCACGCCGTCTGAAGGGCCCCGACGAACTGGAGATCGTGGCGTTCGAGCGGGGCCACTTCAGCTCCTACTCGGCGTGCGGCATCCCCTACTGGGTGGGCGGTGACGTCGAGGAGCGGGACCAGTTGATCGCTCGCTCCCCGGAGGAGCACCGGGCGCGCGGGATCGACCTGCGGATGCGTACGGAGGTCACGGAACTCGACGTCGTGGGCGGGCGCGTACGCTCCCGGGACTTGGAGTCCGGGGCCGAGGCGTGGACGTCGTACGACAAGCTCGTGCTCGCGACGGGCGCGCATCCTATGCGGCCGTCGCTCCCGGGCATCGACGCGCCCGGGGTGCACGGCGTGCAGACCCTGGACGACGGGCAGGCCCTCCTCGACACGCTGGCCCGTACGGCGGGCCGCCGCGCGGTCGTGATCGGCGCGGGCTACATCGGCGTGGAGATGGCCGAGGCGCTGATCAACCGCGGGTACGAGGTGACAGTCGTCAACCGCGGCCAGGAGCCCATGTCGACGCTCGACCCGGACATGGGCCGTCTCGTGCACGAGGCCATGGAGGGCCTGGGCATCACGATGGTGAACGACGCCGAGGTCACCAAGATCCTCACCGGTGAGGACGGCCGGGTCCGCGCGGTGGCCACTGAGGACGCCGAGTACCCGGCGGACGTGGTGGTCCTCGGCATCGGCGTGCGTCCCGAGACCGCGCTCGCCGAGGCCGCGGGACTGCCGCTCGGCGACCACAAGGGGCTGCTGACCGATCTGGCGATGCGGGTGCGCGGGCACGAGAACATCTGGGCGGGCGGCGACTGCGTCGAGGTCCTCGACCTGGTCTCGGGCCGCGAACGCCACATCGCCCTGGGCACCCACGCCAACAAGCACGGCCAGGTGATCGGCGCGAACGTCGGCGGCGGCTACGCCACGTTCCCCGGCGTCGTCGGCACGGCGGTCAGCAAGGTCTGTGATCTGGAGATCGCCCGCACCGGCCTGCGCGAGAAGGACGCCCGCCGGGCGGGCCTCCGGTTCGAGACGGTCACCATCGAGTCGACGAGCCGCGCGGGCTACTACCCGGGCGCCGACCCCATGAAGGTCAAGATGCTCGCCGAACGCCGCACCGGCCGCCTCCTCGGCGTCCAGATCGTCGGCCGGGAAGGCGCCGCCAAACGCGTGGACATCGCCGCGGTCGCCCTCACCGCCTGCATGACGGTCGAACAGATGACAGCCCTGGACCTCGGCTACGCCCCACCGTTCTCCCCGGTCTGGGACCCCATCCTGGTAGCGGCCCGCAAGGCGGTGATCGCGGTACGAGCAGGGAGCGCCCCGTAAGGGGCGCGGGGAACTGCGCGCTCAGCCCTCACCGGGCCGGTGTTCGAGACGACACCTCAGCCCTCATCCCCAGGGGCGCGGGGAACTGCGCACCCAGCCACAGCGAACCCGCAGCCGACAACCCACCTCAGGCCCCCTGGGCCGACCCGTTCCCGTTGATCTTCTCTATGGCCTGCCGAGCCTGCTCACCGGGCGACCGCGGCAACGACGAGACCGTCGACACCGCAGGCGCGGACACCGCCGACGGCGGCATCGGCGGCGCCTGCTGAGGCCGCGCGTGCGACCCCGCCTGTCGGCTCCGCAGCCGGTGGCTCACCGCCTCGTCCAACGTCACGGGCCGCTGCATACTGGCGGACAACCGACCGGCTTCCTGGCCGAGCGCGGCCACGTCCTCCCACGACAGCCTGACCACGAGGGCAAGCTCCGCCTCTCCGTCCGGCGTGGCGATCAGGGGCTGAGTGACTCGGTCGTTCATTGACCTGTTCCTCACGTGTTGCTTGGATCACGACGGTTGCCGAGACATACGCACACGCCCGCGGTCCCGTTCAGAGTCCCCCGAACCCGGGCAGAATTTCCCCGTGGTCATCCCCGTCCATGACGTGAACCCGGTCCGTCGCACGCCGTATGTGACGTACGCGCTGATCGCCGCCAACTTCGTGGTGTTCCTGGCCACTCCGGGTGTGGCGAGCTCGATCACCGGCGAGAGCGGCCCGGCCCAGCTGTGCCACCTCCAGGCGTTCCTGGACCACTGGGCGGCGGTGCCCCGGGAGCTGATCCACGGCCAGACGCCGACGACCGTCCCCACCGGTGACGTGGGCGTGGGCCCGCAGGGCGCGGGCTGTCTCGTCGGCCCGCCCGGCTACGACAAGTCGCCCCCGGTGTCGGTCCTCACGGCGATGTTCCTGCACAGCAGTTGGCTGCATCTGCTCGGCAACATGCTGTTCCTGATGATCTTCGGCAACAACATCGAGGACCGCCTCGGCCACATCCGTTACGTGCTGTTCTACGTGGTCTGCGGCTACGCGGCGGCGTACGGCTTCGCCCTCGTCAACGCCGACTCCGCCGACCCGCTGATCGGCGCTTCGGGTGCGATCGCCGGCGTCCTGGGCGCGTACCTGGTGCTCTACCCGAAGGCCAGGGTCTGGGTCCTCGTCCCGTTCCTGATCTTCCTGCCACTGCGCCTGCCCGCGTGGATCGTGCTGGGCTCCTGGTTCGTCCTCCAGGCGGTGTACTCGTCCGGCACCGGCGTCTCGGAGGCAGGCACCGTGGCATACGTGGCCCATGTGGTCGGCTTCCTGGCAGGCATGCTCCTCGCCTGGCCCCTGCGCCCCGGAACGACACCCCCACCCGAGCCCCGAGGCCTGCTGTGGGGAAGACGAGCACACCCCCGCGCCCCATAGGGGCGCGGGGCTGTATCGATGTGCGGCTCCGCCGCGTGGGCGCGACAAGCCCCCACCGAGCCGCAGACAAATCACCAGCTACCAGCGGAGCGTCAGCGCTCCGTGCGCATGTGGACGTACTCGACAAGGCGAGTCAACGCGTCCGGGTCCATCGACGGCAGGACCCCGTGCCCGAGATTGAAGATGTGCCCCTCCAGACCGGCAGCGGCATCCAGAACCTCCCGGGTCTTCTCCTCGACGGCCTCGGTCGGGGCGAAGAGGACCGAGGGGTCGAGGTTGCCCTGGAGCGCCTTGCCGGGGCCGACGCGCCGGGCGGCCTCGTCGAGCGGCACCCGCCAGTCGACGCCGACGACATCCGCACCGGCCTCGCCCATCAGCCCGAGCAGCTCACCCGTACCGACACCGAAGTGGATGCGCGGGACGCCGTACTCCTCGACGGCCTTGAACACCTTGGTGGAGGCGGGCATCACCGAGCGCCGGTAGTCGGCGGGCGCGAGCGCGCCGACCCAGGAGTCGAAGAGCTGGACGGCGCTGGCCCCCGCCTCGATCTGCACCTGGAGGAACGCGGCCGTGATGTCCGCGAGCCGGTCGAGCAGGTCGGCCCAGAGCTGCGGGTCGCCGTACATGAGCGCCTTGGTGTGCTCGTGGTTGCGGGACGGCCCGCCCTCCACGAGGTAGCTGGCGAGCGTGAAGGGCGCACCGGCGAAGCCGATGAGAGGCTTCGGGCCGAGTTCGCTCGTGAGCATTCCGATCGCCTCGGTGACGTACGAGACGTCGTCGGGCGTCAGGTCGCGCAGCTGGGCGAGGTCGGCGCGGGAGCGGATCGGCTTCTCGACGACCGGACCCACACCGGGCTTGATGTCGAGGTCGATACCGATGGCCTTCAGGGGTACGACGATGTCGCTGAAGTAGATCGCCGCGTCCACGTTGTGCCGCCGTACCGGCTGGAGCGTGATCTCGGTGACCAGCTCGGGCCGCGTGCAGGACTCCAGCATGGGGATGCCCTCGCGCACCTTCAGGTACTCGGGCAGTGACCGCCCCGCCTGCCGCATGAACCACACGGGCGTGTGCGGCACGGGCTCGCGTCGGCACGCCTTGAGGAAGGTGGAGTCGTACGTCGCTGTCGGCTGCTGGCCCTTGGGGCGGTCAATGGCGCTCACGCCGAAAAGTCTCCCACGGTCGGCGCGGCCCCCGGTCCCGGGTACGGCCGCGCCCGGGACCCGCGCGTGGGAGGGGGAGAGGGACGCGGCGGTCCGGGTCAGCGGGACTGGGGGCCCCGGCGCTGCGGGAGGCTGACGATGGAGGCGTCGCCCGGGGCGGCCGGGGGGAGGCCGGCGATCTGGGCCAGGAGGTCGCACCAGGACGCCAGATGGGAGGCTGTGTCGGGCACACCGCCGAGGCCTTCGCGGGGCGTCCAGGAGGCGCGGATCTCGATCTGGGAGTTGGCCGGCCGGTCCGCGAGCCCGCCGAAGTAATGGGAGCCGGCCCGGGTGACCGTGCCGCTGGGTTCGCCGTAGGAGAGGCCGCGGGCCTGGAGCGCGCCGGTCAGCCAGGACCAGCAGACCTCGGGGAGCAGCGGGTCGGTGGCCATCTCGGCCTCCAGCTCAGCGCGGACCAGGGTCACGAGGCGGAACGAGCCCTGCCAGGCGTCGTGTCCGGCCGGATCGTGGAGCAGGACGAGCCGGCCGTCCGCCAGATCCTCGTCGCCGTCGACGACCGTGGCCTCCAGCGCGTAGGTGAAGGGGGCGAGCCGCTGCGGCGGTTTCGTCGGGTCGATCTCGATCTGCGGCCGCAGCCGCGCGGCCCTCAACGCGTCGACAGCGGCCCGGAAAGGCAGCGGAGCCGCCTCCATCGCATCCCGCTCCCCCTCCTTCGGGTCGTCCATTCCGCCAGCGCCGTCCGACAGTCGTCCCTGAGCCGCAGCCATGCGGGGAAGATTAAGGGGAACAGAGCCTTCGCGCAGGGAGAGACACCCGTGCGTGGGACCACTGTCCGGATCACATCGCGCGAACACGGCACTTTTTCTTGGGGTTTGGGGCTCGGGTTCTTGGGGTTTTGAGGGCTCGGGCCGTCTCCGGAGGCCCCGGGCCGGTGCGCGAACGCTTCTGACCTTTTGTCGATACGACCACTTTCAGCCGCGTAACGAAGCGGAGCGAACTCGTTTCGATCTTCGGATGATCGATCGCCCGTCCGAATTGCACGCATTGTTACTCACCAAATCGTGATCATTCTCTAAAGGCGGACGGGTTTGGTGCCGAAGACCTCTGTGACCTTGAAAGCACGGTTCGTCCCGGCTTCATCCCCACAGCCGGTCCCCCGTCCCGCACCCCAGGAGGCCTGGTGTCCGTTCTCCTCGAGCAGCCCGCAAGCCTGGTCGCCTACCGCCCGAACAAGCCGACCGCGATGGTGGTCGTGGCCGATCCCCGTGTGCGCTCCACCGTCACCCGCCACCTGTGGGCGCTCGGTGTTCGCGACGTGATCGAGGCCTCGTCCGTCGCGGAGGCTCGTCCCCGCATCGGCAACCCTCGCGACATCTGTGTCGCAGACGTCCATCTCCCCGACGGCTCCGGCCTCACCCTCCTGTCCGAAACCCGGGCCGCCGGCTGGCCGAACGGCCTGGCCCTGTCCGCCGCCGACGACATCGGCGCCGTACGCAACGCCCTCGCGGGCGGCGTCAAGGGCTATGTGGTCACCGGCACCCGTACGAACCTCGGGCTTCCCACCCGGCCGGGCGCCGCCCCGATCGGCTCGGCCGCCGCCCGTATGCACCGCCGTCCCCCGGGCTCCCCGAGCCACCCGGGCGGTTACCGCGAGCTGTCCGGCCGTGAGGTCGAGGTGCTCCGGCTGGTGGCGGAGGGCCAGTCGAACAAGGCCATCGGCGTCTCGATGGGCCTGTCCGCGCTGACCGTGAAGAGCCACCTCGCCCGTATCGCCCGCAAGCTCGGCACGGGCGACCGCGCCGGAATGGTCGCGGTGGCGCTGCGGACGGGGATCATCCACTGATTCCGGATTCCCTGATGATTCAGGATTCACTGACCTGACTGGTTTACGACCCTCAGACGCCCGTCGACGGAACGTTCCGTCGACGGGCGTCGTCCATACACGGATACCCTTGACAGGTGACCGACGCCCAAGAGACCGCAGCAGACAGTTCACTGCGAACCACCGGAGGCGCTCCTCCGGACGACGTCGAACCGGCGCCGATCCCCTTGCTGGAGCCCCGCGACGGAATTCCGCCCGTCATCGCCGACGAGGCCTCGCTCGCCGAGGTGATCGCCGCGTTCGAGGCCGGCAGCGGCCCCGTGGCCGTGGACGCCGAGCGGGCGTCCGGCTATCGCTACGGCCAGCGCGCGTATCTGGTGCAGCTGCGCCGCGAGGGCGCGGGCAGCGCACTGATCGATCCCGTCGCCTGCCCCGACCTGTCGGGCCTCGGCGAGGCGCTCTCCGGTGTGGAGTGGGTGCTGCACGCGGCCACCCAGGATCTGCCGTGTCTGCGCGAGATAGGCATGGTCCCCAGCCTCCTGTTCGACACCGAGCTGGCCGGACGGCTCGCCGGGTTCCCGCGGGTCGGCCTCGGCGCGATGGTCGAGGGCGTCCTGGGCTTCGTACTGGAGAAGGGACACTCCGCGGTCGACTGGTCGACGCGTCCGCTGCCCGAGCCGTGGCTGCGCTACGCCGCGCTCGACGTGGAGCTGCTCGTCGATCTGAGGGACGCGCTGGAGAAGGAGCTCGACCGGCAGGGCAAGCTGGAGTGGGCCCGCCAGGAGTTCGACGCGATCGCCTCGGCGCCCCCGCCTGAGCCCCGCAAGGACCCGTGGCGCCGTACGTCCGGCATGCACAAGGTGCGCCGCCGCCGGCAGATGGCGGTCGTACGGGAGCTGTGGGAGACCCGGGACCGGGTCGCGCAGCGCCGGGACATCTCGCCCGGCAAGGTGCTCGGGGACGCGGCCATCGTGGAAGCCGCCCTCTCACTTCCGGCCAACGTGCACGCGCTCGCCGCGCTGAACGGATTCGGGCATCGGATGGGGCGGCGTCAGCTGGAGCAGTGGCAGGCCGCCGTCGACCGTGCGAAGGAGCTGCCGGATGCCGAGCTGCCGCAGCCGGGGCAGCCGGTGACCGGGCCTCCGCCGCCGCGGGCCTGGGCGGAGAAGGACCCGGCGGCCGCGGCCCGGCTGTCCGCGGCGCGGGCCGCTGTCTCCGCGCTTGCCGAGACATTGAACATGCCTCAGGAGAACCTGATCACCCCTGACACGGTTCGGCGGGTTTGCTGGGAGCCGCCTGCTTCCGCGGACGCGGAGTCGGTTGCGGCCGCGCTCGCCGGGTACGGGGCTCGGCCCTGGCAGGTGGAGCAGGTTACGCCAGTGTTGGTGGTGGCTCTGGCCGCCAAGGCCAAGGAGTGAATGGGGGTGCGGGCGCACCGAGAGCCATGTGACCTTCGCCGCTCCCCGCTGTGGGACTGTGCAGGCTGGTTACCCGCAAGTAGCATGGGAGGTGAGCGCGCGCTCAGGGCGTGTGTGTCGCGCAGTAGTGCAATCCCGCATCTGGAGGAGAGCCATCGTGCCTCGTACCGTCAGGGACGTCGTCTTCGTCGACGGCGTCCGCACCCCGTTCGGCAAGGCGGGCCCGAAGGGCATCTACCACGAGACCCGTGCCGACGACCTCGTCGTGAAGGCGATCCGGGAGCTGCTGCGCCGCAACCCCGGTCTCGACCCGAAGAAGATCGACGAGGTCGCCATCGCCGCGACCACGCAGATCGGCGACCAGGGCCTGACGCTGGGCCGCACGGCCGGAATCCTGGCCGGGCTGCCGCAGTCCGTGCCCGGTTACTCGATCGACCGCATGTGTGCCGGTGCGCTGACCGCGGTCACCTCGACCGCCGGTTCCATCGCGTTCGGCGCGTACGACGCCGTCATCGCCGGTGGTGTCGAGCACATGGGCCGCCACCCCATGGGCGAGGGCGTGGACCCGAACCCGCGGTTCGTCAGCGAGAAGCTCGTCGACGAGTCGGCCCTGTTCATGGGCATGACCGCCGAGAACCTGCACGACCGCTACCCGCACATCACCAAGCAGCGCACCGACGAGTACGCCGTGCGCTCGCAGGAGAAGGCGGCCAAGGCCTACGCGGACGGCAAGATCCAGGCCGACCTGGTCCCGATCTCCGTACGCCGTACCAACGCCGAGGCCGGTGAGACGGGCTGGGGCCTGGTCACCGCCGACGAGCCGATGCGCCCCGGGACCACCCTGGAGAACCTGGCCGGTCTGAAGACGCCGTTCCGTGTGCACGGGCGGGTCACCGCCGGTAACGCGGCCGGTCTGAACGACGGCGCCACCGCGTCGATCATCGCGTCCGAGGACTTCGCCCGTGAGCACGACCTGCCGGTCAAGATGCGCCTGGTCTCGTACGCCTTCGTGGGCGTCGAGCCCGAGGTGATGGGCTACGGCCCGATCCCGGCCACGGAGAAGGCGCTGGCGAAGGCCGGTCTCTCCATCGAGGACATCAACCTCTTCGAGATCAACGAGGCCTTCGCCATCCAGGTCCTCGCGTTCCTCGACCACTACGGCATCGCCGACGACGACGCGCGCGTCAACCAGTACGGCGGCGCCATCGCGTACGGCCACCCGCTGGCCTCCTCCGGCGTCCGGCTGATGACGCAGCTGGCCCGCCAGTTCGGGGAGCAGCCGGAGGTCCGTTACGGCCTCACCACCATGTGCGTCGGCTTCGGCATGGGCGCCACGGTGATCTGGGAGAACCCGCACCACAAGGACGCCGGAGGCGACAAGTGAGCACCACTGAACTCCTGAAGGGCGCGGCCGAGCTGTTCCCCGACGAGGTCGTGACGTCGGCGCACGTACGCCACCTCGACCTCCCCTTCGGCGCCGGGCGCTTCGCGCTCATCACGCTTGACAACGGCCTCGACCACACCAGGCCGACCACCTTCGGCCCGGCCTCGCTGGCGAACCTCGACGCCGCGATCGACCAGGTCGAGAAGGAGGCCGCGGCCGGCGAGATCATCGGCGTCGGCGTCACCGGCAAGCCGTTCATCTTCGCGGTCGGCGCGGACCTCAAGGGCGTCGAGCTCCTCAAGGACCACAAGGACGCGCTGGCCATCGGCAAGGGCGGCCACGAGGTCTTCAAGCGTCTCGCGGCCCTCTCGGTGCCGACCTTCGCGTACTACAACGGCGCGGCCATGGGCGGCGGCGTCGAGGTCGGTCTGCACTGCACCTACCGGACCGTCTCGAAGGCCCTGCCGGCCTTCTCGCTGCCCGAGGTGTTCCTGGGCCTGGTCCCGGGCTGGGGCGGCTGCACGCTGCTCCCGAACCTCATCGGCGCCGAGCGCGCCGTGAGCGTGATCATCGAGAACTCGCTCAACCAGAACAAGCAGCTCAAGGGCCAGCAGGTCTTCGACCTCGGGATCGCCGACGCCCTCTTCGAGGGTGCGGACTTCCTGGAGCAGTCGCTGATCTGGACCGCTCAGGTGCTGAAGGGCGACGTCGAGGTCGAGCGTCCGGCGATCGACCGTGGCGAGGCCTGGGACCAGGCCGTCGCCAAGGGCCGCTTCGTCGCGGACAGCAAGGTGCACGGGGCGGCCCCGGCCGCGTACCGCGCGCTGGACATCATCGCCGCGGCGAAGAACGGTGACCTGCAGCAGGGTTACGACGCCGAGGACGTGGCCCTCGCCGACCTGATCATGGGTGGCGAACTGCGCGCCGGCATCTACGCGTTCAACCTGGTGCAGAAGCGTGGCAAGCGTCCCGCGGGTGCCCCGGACAAGAACCTGGCCCGCCCTGTCACCAAGGTCGGTGTCGTGGGCGCCGGTCTGATGGCCTCGCAGCTCGCCCTGCTCTTCCTGCGGCGCCTGGAGGTGCCGGTCGTGCTGACCGACATCGACCAGGAGCGCGTCGACAAGGGTGTGGGCTACGTCCACGCCGAGATCGACAAGCTGCTGCTGAAGTCCCGTATCAACCAGGACAAGGCCAACCGCCTGAAGGCCCTGGTCACCGGTGTGCTGGACAAGGCCGAGGGCTTCTCCGACGCCGACTTCATCATCGAGGCCGTCTTCGAGGAGATCGGCGTCAAGCAGCAGGTGTTCGCGGAGGTCGAGGCGGTCGCCCCGGCGCACGCGATCCTCGCCACCAACACCTCGTCCCTCTCCGTGACGGAGATGGCGTCGAAGCTGAAGAACCCCGAGCGGGTCGTGGGCTTCCACTTCTTCAACCCGGTCGCGATCCTGCCGCTCCTGGAGATCGTGCGGGGCGAGGCGACGGACGACGCCTCGCTGGCCACGGCCTTCGCCGTCGCCAAGAAGCTGAAGAAGACCGCGGTTCTGGTGAAGGACGCCCCGGCGTTCGTCGTGAACCGCATCCTCACGCGCTTCATGGGCGAGATCCAGAACGTCATCGACGAGGGCACGTCCGTCGAGGTCGCGGAGAAGGCGGTGGAGCCGCTGGGTCTGCCGATGTCGCCGCTCGTGCTGCTTGAGCTGGTCGGTCCGGCGATCGGTCTGCACGTCTCCGAGACGCTGAACCGGGCCTTCCCGGAGCGCTTCACGGTCTCCTCGAACCTCGCGGCCGTCGTCAAGGCGGGCAAGCGCGGCTTCTACGTGTACGACTCCGGGAAGCCGGAGCTGGACCCGGAGGTCGCGGCGCTGCTGAAGCAGGGCGATGTCGTGCTGACCGAGGAGCAGGTGCGGGCGCGGGTGCTCGACGCGGTGGCGCAGGAGATCGGGCTGATGCTCGACGAGGGTGTCGTCGCCGAGGCGCAGGACATCGACCTCTGCCTGATCACGGGCGCCGGCTGGCCCTTCCACCTGGGCGGCATCACGCCGTACCTGGACCGTGAGGGTGTCTCCGAGCGCGTGAACGGCAAGCCGTTCCTGGGACGGGGCGTGGCTTCCGTCCCCGCGTAGGCGTTCCCCTGGGTTGCGCAGGTGCCCCGCACACCGACTGGGTGTGCGGGGCGCTTGGCGTTCGTCGAGGTGACCGGCAGCTCCGTGGCCGGGCGTCCTCGTCCGCGTTGCCCGCACCCGGCGGCGTGTCATGCGGTGGGCCGGGCGGCCTTCCAGGCGCGGTAGTGGCGGGTGGGGTCGTCGGTGAAGGAGGTGTGGCGGGGGGTCCAGCCCAGGAGGCGGTGGGCCTTGGCGCTGGTGACCAACTCGTCCTGGTCGGCGGCCATCTGCATCATGCCGCCTGCCTCGGCGCTCTCCAGGGCGATCTCGCCGGTGTGGCCGGTGGCTCGTACGGCGGTGCGCTGCATGTCCAGGGCAGCCAGCCGCTGGTCGTCGGCGATGACGAAGGTCTCCCCGTCGACGGCGGCGGGGTTGTCGAGGATGCGGACGTAGGCGTCGGCGAGGTCGTCGACGTGGACCCAGCTCCAGCGCTTGGCGGTGTCGCCGTAGAAGACGGGGCTGCCCGCCTCGGCGGCGGCGAACCACTGGCCGGTCATGGAGGTGCTCGCGGGGCCTCCGTACATGAACCCGGGGCGGACCACGGTGTGGGCGAGGCCGGAGGCGGCGAGTTCCTTCTCCAGCGTGAAGCGGAACCCGATGGGGCTCTCGGGGCTTCCGGGGGTGTTCTCGTCCATGAGGGGCAGGCCGGTGCGGCCGTAGGAGGAGATGCCGGTGGTGAAGACGAGGTGGCGGCGGCGGCCATCCCGCTCCTGGGCGGCGAGCAGCTCGGCGAACAGGCGCTGGTCGCCGCCGACGGGGTCGTTCATGTCCAGCAGCAGGTGGACGACCGCGTCGGTGCCGTCGAGGTGGTCGCGCCAGGTGTCCGGCTTGGTGAAGTCGCCCTCGACGGGGGTGACTTCGTCCGCGGTGAGGCCGCGGGGCGCGGGGGCGGACGTGTCGCGGG
>NZ_JAPWHT010000026.1:0-41015 GCF_027270795.1 Streptomyces sp. ActVer | reverse complement strand
GGCCTCCCCGCGCGCCTCCCGCCGCGCCGCCCGCTTGCGGCCCCGCAGCGAGACGGGCACGGCCCACACCTGGTACTTGGCGCCGGCCTTGTCGAGCACCTCGTTCGAGTAGCCCGACCTGAACGTCTCGACCGTCCCCCAGGGCAGCACAATCACCCGGAAGGGGTTACGGACACGCAGCCGCTGCTCGTTGGCGTACACGGCCGGGCGCACGGTGAACGCGAGCACCAGCGGAACCAGAAAGAGCAACGCGGCCAGCGCCACCCACGGCGCCCGGCCCTCCCCGGTGACCAGCGCATCGATCCCGAGCCACCCCGCGATCGCGAGCAACAGCACCCCACCCGCAATACCGGAGGGCGACCGGTACACCCGATCCTTGAACTGGGGATCCGGTGTCTCCGGCGCGGTCGGCTGCTGGTCGGGCGTCGTCATACCCCCGATTCTGCCCGACGCGACCTGGGACCGATTTCCAGCCCCTCCGGCACGTGGCTTCCAGCCGCTGGGGCGCGCGTCCAATTCAGCCCCGCCGGCACTTGTCTTTTCAGCCCCTCCGGCGTTTGAGGAGCGGGGGTTCGGGGGCGGAGCCCCTGAGTAAGGGAAGGGAATGGGTAAGGGCGGCGGGGGCGAAACCCCACACACCCCCCACCCGCACCCTCACCCAACCCCAGGGCTGTACAGCCGCTACGCGCGTAGATATGCTCGTCTGGTGACCATGCCCACCACTGCACCCGCAGCACACGCACTCACAGACGTGACCGCGTCCGACAGCACACTGCGCCGCTTCCTCCACGGGCTCCCCGGCGTGGACGCGGTCGGTCTGGAGGCGCGCGCCGCCTCCCTCGGCACCCGTTCCATCAAGACCACCGCGAAGGCGTACGCCATCGACCTCGCCATCTCGATGGTCGACCTGACGACACTGGAAGGCTCGGACACCCCGGGCAAGGTCCGGGCGCTCGGCGCCAAGGCGGTCCGCCCGGACCCGACGGACCGCACGGCCCCGTCGACCGCCGCCGTCTGCGTCTACCCCGACATGGTGGCCACCGCCAAGGAGGCCGTCGCCGGCTCCGGCGTGAAGGTCGCCTCCGTCGCCACCGCCTTCCCGGCCGGCCGCGCCGCGCTCGACGTGAAGCTGGCCGACGTGCGGGACGCCGTCGCCGCGGGCGCCGACGAGATCGACATGGTCATCGACCGCGGAGCGTTCCTCGCGGGCAACTACGCGAAGGTGTACGAGGAGATCGTCGCCGTGAAGGAGGCCTCCGGGGCGGCCCGCCTCAAGGTCATCTTCGAGACGGGCGAGCTGTCGACGTACGACAACATCCGCCGCGCGAGCTGGCTCGGCATGCTGGCGGGGGCGGACTTCATCAAGACGTCCACCGGCAAGGTGGCGGTGAACGCGACTCCCTCGAACACCCTGCTGATGCTGGAGGCGGTCCGCGACTTCCGCGCCCAGACCGGTGTGCAGGTCGGTGTGAAGCCCGCCGGCGGCATCCGTACCAGCAAGGACGCCATCAAGTTCCTGGTCGTGGTCAACGAGACCGCGGGCGAGGACTGGCTGGACAACCACTGGTTCCGCTTCGGCGCGTCCTCGCTCCTGAACGATCTGCTGATGCAGCGGCAGAAGCTGGCCACCGGCCGCTACTCCGGCCCCGACTACGTGACGGTGGACTGATCACCATGACCACGGAAAACACCGAGAAGCGGTCGTCCGCTTTCGCGTACGCACCGGCGCCGGAGTCCCGCTCCGTCGTCGACATCGCGCCCTCGTACGGCCTGTTCGTCGACGGCGAGTTCGTGGAGGCGGCGGACGGCAAGGTCTTCAAGACCGTCTCCCCCTCCACCGAAGAGGTCCTCTCCGAGATCGCCCAGGCGGGCGAGGCGGACGTCGACCGCGCGGTGAAGGCGGCCCGCAGGGCCTTCGGGAAGTGGTCCGCGCTCCCCGGCTCCGAGCGCGCCAAGTACCTCTTCCGCATCGCCCGCGTCATCCAGGAGCGCAGCCGCGAACTGGCCGTCCTGGAGACGCTGGACAACGGCAAGCCGATCAAGGAGACCCGCGACGCGGACCTCCCCCTGGTCGCAGCGCACTTCTTCTACTACGCGGGCTGGGCCGACAAGCTCGACCACGCCGGCTTCGGCGCCAACCCGCGGCCCCTCGGCGTCGCGGGCCAGGTCATCCCCTGGAACTTCCCGCTCCTGATGCTGGCATGGAAGATCGCCCCGGCGCTGGCGACCGGCAACACGGTCGTCCTGAAGCCCGCCGAGACGACCCCCCTGTCCGCCCTGTTCTTCGCGGACATCTGCCGCCAGGCGGGCCTGCCCAAGGGCGTCGTCAACATCCTTCCGGGGTACGGCGACACGGGCGCGGCGCTCGTCGAGCACCCGGACGTGAACAAGGTGGCCTTCACCGGCTCCACCGCCGTCGGCAAGGCGATCGCCCGCCAGGTGGCGGGCTCCAGGAAGAAGGTCACGCTCGAACTGGGCGGCAAGGGCGCGAACATCGTCTTCGACGACGCCCCCATCGACCAGGCCGTCGAGGGCATCGTCTCCGGCATCTTCTTCAACCAGGGCCAGGTCTGCTGCGCGGGCTCCCGGCTCCTCGTCCAGGAGTCGATCCAGGACGAGCTGCTGGACTCGCTCAAGCGACGCCTGTCGACCCTGCGCCTCGGCGACCCGCTGGACAAGAACACGGACATCGGCGCGATCAACTCCGCCGAGCAGCTCTCGCGCATCACCACGCTCGTCGAGCAGGGCGAGGCCGAGGGCGCCGAGCGCTGGTCCCCGGCCTGTGAACTCCCCTCCTCCGGTTACTGGTTCGCCCCGACGCTCTTCACGAACGTCACCCAGGCGCACACGATCGCCCGCGACGAGATCTTCGGCCCGGTCCTGTCCGTCCTCTCCTTCCGCACGCCGGACGAGGCGGTCGCCAAGGCCAACAACAGCCAGTACGGCCTCTCCGCGGGCATCTGGACGGAGAAGGGCTCCCGGATCCTGGCCGTCGCGAACAAGCTGCGCGCGGGCGTGATCTGGTCCAACACGTTCAACAAGTTCGACCCCACGTCGCCGTTCGGCGGTTACAAGGAGTCGGGCTTCGGCCGCGAGGGCGGCCGCCACGGCCTGGAGGCGTACCTCGATGTCTGAGAAGCCCAAGAACACCGAGAAGCCCAAGAACACCGAGAAGGCGGAGCAGCAGCGCCTGAGCGTCTTCAAGACCTACAAGCTGTACGTCGGGGGCAAGTTCCCCCGCAGCGAGAGCGGCCGGGTGTACGAGGTGACGGACTCGAAGGGCGAGTGGCTGGCCAACGCGCCGCTGTCCTCCCGCAAGGACGCCCGTGACGCGGTCGTCGCCGCCCGCAAGGCCTTCGGCGGCTGGTCCGGTGCGACCGCGTACAACCGCGGCCAGGTCCTCTACCGCGTCGCGGAGATGCTGGAGGGCCGCAGGGACCAGTTCGTACGGGAGGTCGCAGACTCGGAAGGACTCTCGAAGTCCAAGGCCGCGGCGATCGTCGACGCGGCGATCGACCGCTGGGTCTGGTACGCGGGCTGGACCGACAAGATCGCCCAGGTCGTGGGCGGCGGCAACCCGGTCGCGGGCCCGTACTTCAACCTCTCCACCCCCGAGCCGACGGGTGTGGTGACGGTCCTGGCCCCCCAGGAGTCGTCGTTCCTCGGTCTGGTCTCGGTGATCGCCCCGGTGATCGCGACCGGCAACACGGTGATCGTGATCGCGAGCGAGAAGTCCCCGCTCCCGGCGCTGTCGCTGGGCGAGGTGCTGGCCACCTCCGACGTTCCGGGCGGGGTCGTCAACGTCCTCTCCGGAAGGACGGCGGAGATCGCGACCCCGCTGGCCGCGCACCAGGACGTCAACGCGATCGACCTCGCGGGCGCCGACGACGTACTCGCGAAGGAACTGGAGGTCGCGGCCGCGGACAACCTCAAGCGGGTCGTCCGTCCACAGGCTGTGGATTACTTTGCGGCACCGGGCATCGAGCGCCTGACCGCCTTCCTGGAGACGAAGACGGTCTGGCACCCGACGGGCGCACTGGGCGCCTCCGGCTCGTCCTACTGACGGCCACCGCGTCCGTCGCACCGACGGCCGCCGAAGACGGGAGAGGCGCGCTTCCCCACCGTCCGGGGGAGGCGCGGCTCTCTCTTCGGCCTTCGCGCGACTCGCCGCCGCACGGCCGCCTGTTGTACGACCGCCTGTTGTACGGCTCAGTGCAGCAGGCCCGTCACCTGTCCCAGTACCGGAACGGCGCCCAGCGACTGGGCCTGGGCGACCGGGGCCGTCAGCATGGTCGTGGCGAGCGGCGGGAAGTCGGCGACCTGGGTGGCGAGTCCGTTGTCGAGGGGGTCGACACCCGTGCCGGCCAGCGGGTTGGGCTTCAGGCCCGCGACCGGCCCGGTCACGTAACCGACGGTCCCGGTCAGTGCCTGGACGCCCGCCTGCGGGTTGACGTTGCCCACTGAGGTGGGCCGGGTGCGGACCACGTCGACGACGGGTTCGGTGTCCGCGGCCGCCGAGGTCGCTCCCACGCCCACCGCGATGCCCGCGGTCGTGAGGGCCAGCAACGCGCGCCGGGCGGTCGGGTTCTGGTGGGCCGGGAATCGTGCCATGGCTGCTGCCACCTTCTGCTGCGCAAAGTAATAAGGTCGACACGAAGGGTAGTTGAGGTGTGATGCCCGCTCCAAAGGCGACCCGCGGGGTCGGCCTGGGGCGCTCGATGCGTCAGACTGGTGTCTCGTGAGTTCACATCTCCCGAATTCCGCGACAACCGCCCGCGTCGTGCTGCTGTGCGGCCCCTCGGGCTCCGGCAAGTCCCTGGTCGCGGCCCGCTCCGGCCTTCCGGTACTGCGGCTCGACGACTTCTACAAAGAGGGCGACGACCCGACGCTGCCGCAGGTGGCGGGGAGTTCGGACATCGACTGGGACCACCCGCTGTCCTGGGACGCGGACGCCGCGGTCGCGGCGATATCCGAGCTGTGCCGGACGGGACGTACGAGCGTTCCGATGTACGACATCTCCCTCAGCGCGCGTACGGGCGAGGAGACCGTGGACATCGAGGGGTCGTCCGCCTTCATCGCGGAGGGCATCTTCGCCGCGGAGATCGTGGAGCGGTGCCGCGAGGCCGGAGTGCTGGCCGACTCGCTGTGCCTGAACCGGGGAGCGGTGGCCACGTTCCGGCGGCGGTTCCTGCGGGATCTGCGGGAGGGGCGCAAGTCCGTGCCGTTCCTGTTGCGTCGCGGCTGGCGGCTGATGCGGGCCGAGCGGTCGATCGTGACCCGGCAGACCGCACTGGGCGCGTTCCCCTGCGACAAGGACGAGGCCCTGGACCGGCTGGCCGCCGCGGCCGCCGGGCACTGCCCGGCACCACGACCGACGACGGCGTAGCGGCACTCCCCTCAAGCTCACCGCGGTGAACGAGCGCGCACACACGGCGCGAAAGACACAGGAAAAGGGGCCACAAACGAAAGAAGGCCCAGCCAGACCCCCCGGTCTGCCTGGACCCACTCTCGTTTTCCCCCGTGGTCCCCCGTGACCCCGTTGGTTCCCCCCGGTACTGCTCCCCCGTGCTGTCCGCCGCCTCCCCCCGGAGTGACGAACACCCTGCCCGCTACCTCCCCCCGGAGTGACGGGCATCCCCCCACACCCTTCAGGCGACAAGCTCCCCGAAGGACTCTTCCTCGTCACGGCCGAAGCTGAGGACCTGGTCCTCGCGCAGCCGGCGGAGCGACCGCCAGATGCTGGACTTCACCGTGCCGACACTGATGTCGAGGATCTCCGCGATCTCCGGGTCCGTGCGGCCCTCGTAGTAACGGAGGACCAGCATGGTGCGCTGGAGTTCGGGCAGCCGGGCGAGCGCCTGCCACAGGACGGCGCGCAGCTCGGTGCCACGCATCGCGTCCGTGTCGCCGGCCGTCTCCGGCAGCTCCTCGGTCGGGTACTCGTTCAGCTTGCGGCGGCGCCACGCGCTGATGTGCAGATTGGTCATCGTGCGGCGGAGGTAGCCCCCGACCGCGGCCTTGTCGCTGATCCGGTCCCACGCCCGGTAGGTCGAGAACAACGCGCTCTGCAGCAGGTCCTCGGCCTCGAAGCGGTCACCGGTCAGGTGGTAGGCGGTTGCGTACAGGGAGGCGCGGCGCTCCTGGACGTAGGCGGTGAACTCCGCCTCCGACACCGAACGACGCTCCCCCGTGACCTCCCCGTACGCTGCCCCCGTTCCCCCGTGGGCAACCCCCGTGCTGCTTCCCCCCGCATGTGCGTCGACCACCGTCATGTACCCGGTGTGCTGACGCCCGGTGCCGCGAGCGCACCCCCGCCCGCTCACGGCACCGGACTTCTCCGTGCTCCTCGTGACGTCGTGGAGCCGCGTGACAACTGCGCCAGTACTGGTGCTGTGCAGCGTGTTCATCTCGCGCCCCCCGTCGTGGAGTTCCGGTGATTCGGTACTTCGCTGTGGTGCTTCCTTGCCTGTGACCAGAAGCTTGCCGGGGCCACTTCATGACGGTGTCCGCCGACTGTCACAGACCTGTCACAGGGGCTTGCCCCAGCCGGCCCACAGACCGATCACAGAGAAGCGTCGTACGGCTACTCATCCGGCACACGGACCCCCACTCGTACGCGGGACATGTGTGGGAGCGCTCCAACAGTCGATACACGCCCATGTCATGGGACAGAATGACGTCCGTGCCTTCCCTGTTGCTGATCGAGGACGACGACGCCATCCGGACGGCCCTGGAGCTCTCTCTGACGCGCCAGGGACACCGGGTGGCCACCGCTGCCACCGGCGAGGACGGTCTGAAGCTGTTGCGCGAGCAACGGCCCGATCTGATCGTCCTCGATGTGATGCTGCCGGGCATCGACGGATTCGAGGTGTGCCGCCGCATCCGGCGTACGGACCAGCTGCCGATCATTCTGCTGACCGCGCGCAGTGACGACATCGACGTGGTGGTCGGGCTGGAGTCCGGCGCCGACGACTACGTGGTGAAACCCGTGCAGGGGCGTGTGCTCGACGCCCGTATCCGGGCCGTGCTGCGCCGCGGCGAACGCGAGGCGAACGACGCGGCGACCTTCGGTTCGCTGGTCATCGACCGTGCGGCGATGACCGTGACGAAGAACGGCGAGGATCTGCAGCTGACGCCGACCGAGCTGCGGCTGCTCCTCGAACTGAGCCGGCGGCCGGGGCAGGCGCTGTCCCGCCAGCAGTTGCTGCGGCTGGTGTGGGAGCACGACTACCTCGGCGACTCACGGCTCGTCGACGCGTGTGTGCAGCGGCTGCGCGCGAAGGTGGAGGACGTGCCGTCCTCCCCCACCCTGATCCGTACGGTTCGGGGAGTCGGCTACCGGCTGGACAGTCCTCAGTGACAAAACCGCAGGACAAGCTCCGCGGCTGGGCCGCGGCGCGCAAGACGATACTGGCGGGTCTGCGCTTCACCAGCCTGCGGCTGCGTCTGGTCGTGGTGTTCGGGCTCGTCGCGCTCACCGCCGCCGTGTCGGCGTCCGGGATCGCGTACTGGCTCAACCGCGAGGCGGTGCTCACCCGTACGCAGGACGCGGTGCTCGGCGACTTCCAGCAGGCGATGCAGACCCGCGCCAGCGCGCTGCGGCCGCAGCCCACGCAGGAGGAACTGCAGCGCGCCGCCGGGCAGATGGCGAACAGCAGCCAGCGCTTCAGCGTGCTGCTGATCGCCGAGGACGAGGCCGGCAGGACGGTCCGCGGGAACTCCGACCTGGACACCTTCACGCTGGAGGACGTACCGAAGTCCCTCCAGAAGGCGGTGAACAAGGAGCAGGAGATCTCCTCGAACAACAAGTACACGTACCACCTGTACTGGCAGCGGACAGTCCAGGGCGACAAGCCGTATCTCGTGGGCGGCGCGAAGGTCATCGGCGGCGGGCCCACCGGATACATGCTCAAGTCGCTGGAGCCGGAGGCGAAGGACCTCAACTCCCTCGCCTGGTCGCTGGGGATCGCGACCGGGCTCGCGCTGATCGGCTCGGCGCTGCTCGCGCAGGCCGCCGCGACGACCGTACTGAAGCCGGTGCACCGTCTTGGCACCGCGGCCCGGCGGCTCGGCGAGGGCAAGCTCGATACCCGGCTGCGGGTGTCGGGCACCGACGAACTCGCGGATCTGTCACGGACGTTCAACCGCACGGCGGAGTCGCTGGAGAAACGGGTCGAGGACATGAGCGCCCGTGAGCAGGCGTCCCGGCGGTTCGTGGCGGACATGTCGCACGAGCTGCGGACGCCGCTGACCGCGATCACCGCCGTGACGGAGGTGCTGGAGGAGGAGCTCGACGCGGAGACCGGCAGCGTCGACCCGATGATCGAGCCCGCCGTCCGGCTCGTCGTCAGCGAGACCCGGCGGCTGAACAACCTCGTGGAGAACCTCATGGAGGTCACCCGCTTCGACGCGGGCACGGCCCGGCTCGTCGTCGACAACGTCGACATCGTCGACCAGATCACCGCGTGCATCGACGCGCGGGCCTGGCTGGACGCCGTGGACCTGGACGCCGAGCGCGGCCTCATGGCGCGCGTCGACCCGCGCCGCCTGGACGTGATCATGGCGAACCTCATCGGCAACGCCCTCAAGCACGGCGGCTCCCCGGTGCGCGTGAGCGTGCGGGACGAGGGCAACGACCTGGTCATCGAGGTCCAGGACCACGGTCCCGGCATTCCCGAGGACGTCCTGCCGCACGTCTTCGACCGCTTCTACAAGGCGAGCGCCTCCCGGCCGCGTTCGGAGGGCAGCGGCCTCGGTCTGTCGATCGCCGTGGAGAACGCCCATATCCACGGTGGCGAGATCACCGCGGCGAACTCGCCCAAGGGCGGCGCGGTCTTCACCCTGCGTCTGCCGCGCGACGCCTCGGAGCTGGAAGACCCGGACAACCCCGGGGGCCCGGGTGCGGCCGTCGCCGACGGCCGCACCGAGGGGGGCGCGTGATGTCCGAACGCCACACATGGGGCGTACGCCGGACGCGTGCGGCCTACGAAGGGGGCGTACGCCGGATGCGTGCGGCTCGTGTCGCGCTCGCCGTGCCGTTGCTCGCCGTGACGCTCGCCGGGTGCGGGATCCGGGCGACGGAGGTGCCGACCGACTTCGGTCCCGCCCCCTCCCGGGTGCCGTGCACGCTCAACGAGCCCGACATCGGTACGCAGTCCTCGCGCGGGATCCTCGTCCAGGTCTTCCTGCTCTGTTCCTCGCAGCTGGCGCCGGTGGACCGGACCGTGCGCATCGAGGCCGGACCCGCCGCGACGGACCGTGTACGGGCCGCTCAGGCCCTCCTGGACGAGCTCTCCGAGTCCCCGTCGGACGCCGAGAAGCAAGCGAACTACACGACGGACGTGCCGCAGGGCCTCACGGTGAGCGGCCCGGGCCGCGGCGAACCGGACGACACGCTGCGCCTGAGCACCCCGCCCGCGGATCTGACGCCGTACGCGCTGGCCCAGGTCATCTGCACGTTCAGCGACTCGGCGGCCGCCTCGGACGGCGACTCGGTGACGCTCGGCGGGCCCGGCACGGACGCCCCGCGCCGCTACGAGTGCACGGAGTCGGTGCGCTCCCGCCCCGGCACGGAGACCCCGCCACAGTCGGAGGCCGAGGGGGCCTGAGCCCCCTGGCCCGACCCCTGCCGGACCCCGTCTGTGGCGCACGCCTCACCCGTGCGAGCCAAGCACCGCCGTCACACGGAACCGATCCTGCCGGTGCCCGCGTCTTGGGGATCGTGCAGCGTCAAGGCTCGAACGGCAGCAGCGCCGTGATCCGCTTTCGTGCGGCGGGGGGTGTCCTCCTCGTCGCACATCTCGCGCTTGTTGCCTGGGTCACGCTGCGGCCCCTGGACGTGCCGTGGGTGAGCGCCGCGAATCTGCGCCCGTTCGCGAGCATCCGGGCCGATCTGGCACTGGGCCCCGAGGCGGCCGCCCGCAACATCGGCAAGGGCCTGCTGCTGCTCGCCCCGCTCGGTGTGCTGCTGCCGATGGCGGGCGGCAGACTCGCCGTCTCCCCGCTGCTGTCCCTGATGCGTACGGTCGCCGCCGGCGCCCTGCTCTCGCTGGGCATCGAGCTCCTGCAGACCGGGGTGCCCGGGCAGGTCGTGGACGTCGACTCGCTGCTCCTGAACACCGTGGGCGTGGCGCTGGCCCATGTCGCCGTGGTGCCCGCCGCCCGGGCCCTGCTGCGCCGCCGGGCCGAGACCAGGCGCCGGATCGCCGCCGCCCTCCGCCGGAAACAGGCGGCCGAGGAGGCGACTCAGGGTCGGACCCCGACGATTCCCAGGGTCGGGATCGCCCCCTAGAGCGACGCTTTGCACCCTTCGTCTCCGTAGCGTTGACGACAGATGAGGCAGCCACACGGGAGGCCTCGGACCGACGCTCACGAAGGAGCCGTTCATGAACCGCCTTGCCCGCCCCACCAACGGCCGGATGATCGGCGGAGTGTGCGCAGCGCTGGCTCGGCGCTTCGGCACCTCCGCGACCACGATGCGGGTG
Source organism: Streptomyces sp. ActVer (assembly GCF_027270795.1). Lineage (NCBI taxonomy): Bacteria > Bacillati > Actinomycetota > Actinomycetes > Kitasatosporales > Streptomycetaceae > Streptomyces > Streptomyces sp. ActVer. Next base: position 30,531 of record NZ_JAPWHT010000026.1, on the reverse strand, counting down.
ATCTTCCTGGTGTCCTGCCTGCTGCCGGGCCCGCAGTTCCTGCTCTACATAGCGCTGTGGATCCTGTTCCCCTCCGAGGGCAAGGCCGGAGCCCGTACGGCCTGGTGACGCGCTCCGCACGCACAGACGCCGATGGGGCGCACCCGAGCGGGGTGCGCCCCATCGGCGCGTACGAGGATGGTGCTCAGGTGCCGGACTCAGCCCAGCGGAATCCCGTTCACCGGCAGGCCCTGCGTGGGCAGGCCCTGGAGCGGCAGACCCCCGAGCAGACCGGCGACCGGCGCGGCCGGACCCTCGGCGAGGAGGTTCGCGACGGCCGGCTGGGCGGCGGCGAGGCCACCGCCGAGCGCGTTCTGCCCCTGGGCGAGCGACTCGCCCGCGCCGGGCAGGGTCTTGGCGACCCCGTCCACCGGCAGCACGCTGGTGGCGGTGGAGAGCGCCGAGGAGGCATCCGGGACCGCCGGGGCCGCGTTGGCAGCACCCGCGCCCGCGGCGGCGAAGGCGGCACCGAGAGCGGCGACACCGAGGGTCTTGGCAGCAGACTGCTTCATCTTCGTCCTTGCATGCTGTGACGGGGATTTGAGCGGTCCGAAACGGTAATCACGTGCGAGCTCGCCCCGCAAACATCGAAAAGCGGCCGAGTCGTCATCACCCGGCCGCTTCCCGTCCTTCTTCCTCAGCCCTCCTCGCTCACAGAACCGCTGGTGGAAGCGGTCTGCTGGAACAGCCATTCGGACTTCAGCTCGGCATAACCGGGCTTGATGACGTCATTGATCATGGCCAGTCGTTCATCGAAAGGAATGAATGCTGATTTCATCGCATTGACTGTGAACCACTGCATGTCGTCGAGCGAATAGCCGAACGCGTCGACAAGGTGCTCGAATTCCCGGGTCATGCTGGTGCCGGACATCAGACGGTTGTCGGTGTTCACCGTCGCCCGGAAGTGCAGCCGCCGCAGCAGCCCGATGGGGTGCTCGGCGTACGAGTCGGCGGCGCCCGTCTGGAGGTTGGAACTGGGGCACAGCTCCAGGGGGATGCGCTTGTCGCGTACGTACGAGGCGAGGCGGCCGAGCTTCACGGAGCCGTCCTCGTGGACCTGGATGTCGTCGATGATGCGCACGCCGTGGCCGAGCCGGTCGGCGCCGCACCACTGGAGGGCCTGCCAGATGGACGGGAGCCCGAAGGCCTCGCCCGCGTGGATCGTGAAGTGGTTGTTCTCCCGCTTCAGATACTCGAAGGCGTCCAGATGACGGGTGGGCGGGAAGCCCGCCTCGGCGCCCGCGATGTCGAAGCCGACCACTCCGTTATTGGGGCCGGGGCCGCGGTAGCGGTTGGCGAGTTCGGCGATCTCCAGGGAACGGGCCGCGTGCCGCATGGCGGTCAGCAGGGCTCCGACGCGGATCCGGTGACCGTTCTCGCGGGCCAGCCGCTCGCCCTCCCGGAAGCCCTCGTTGACCGCCTCGACGACCTCTTCGAGGGTGAGCCCGGCTTCGAGGTGCTGCTCGGGCGCGTATCGCACCTCCGCGTAGACGACGCCGTCCTCGGCGAGGTCCTCGGCGCACTCGGCGGCCACGCGGACGAGCGCCTCGCGGGTCTGCATGACGGCGCAGGTGTGCGCGAAGGTCTCCAGGTACCGCTCCAGGGAACCGGAGTCGGCGGCCTCGCGGAACCAGATGCCGAGCTTGTCGGGATCCGTCTCGGGGAGGTTTTCGATGGGGGCACCTCCCGCGTCCTTAAGACTGCGGGGGACCGCCTCGCGGGCCAGGTCGACGATCGTCCCGGGGCGCAGGCCCCCGTCGAGGTGATCGTGCAGCAGGACCTTCGGCGCCCGGCGGATCTGCTCCGAGCTCGGGGTGTTCTTGGTCTGGCTCGTCATCTCCGCACTCTACCGCCTACGCGCGTAGATCTCCTGTTGTGCGAAACCGTCGATACGTAACGGTGACCGTGCGGACGGATGGCGTACACCATCGCTTCTGACACTGTTCTGTCATGGCACAGCAAGCGACGCCGGTTCGCACGGCCCGGCTCGGGCGGGCACTCGGAACGGAACCGACGGCGGTGAGCGGCGTGGTGCTGCTGCTGCCGGGCGGCGAGGAGACCTCGGCCCGCAGACCGTCACCGATGCTGGCGGCCGCGTCCGTACGGGCGTTGGGGCGCCGGCTGACCCGCGCGGGACGCGACGACGGCCTGGTGGTGCACGTGGTGCACTACCGGTTCCGGGGCTGGAACGGCACGCAGGCGGATCAGGCGCAGGACGCCTCGTGGGCCGCTGACGAGGTCGTACGGCGGTACGGGGACGTTCCCGTGTGTCTCGCGGGGATGGACATGGGCGGGCGGGCCGCTCTGCACTCGGGCGGGCACACCGCCGTCAACTCCGTGCTGGCGTTGTCCCCTTGGCTGCCCGAGGAGGATGTCGCCGCGCCGCCCGAACCGGTGAAGCAGCTTGTGGGGCGGCGGGTGTTGATCGTGCACGGCACGAACGACGAGCGGACCGATCCCGAGTTGTCGTTCCGGCTGGCGTCCCGGGCGAAGAAGGCGAACCGGGATGTGTGTCGGTTCGAGGTGCATTCCGACGGGCATGCGTTGCACGCGTTTCGCGATGAAGTGCACGCGTTGGCCGAGGACTTTGTGATGGGGGCGTTGTTCGGGCGGGCTTTTGCCCGGCCCGTGGAGGATGCGCTTGCGGCTCCGCCGCCTTTGGGGTTGCGGATGCCGCTTGCTTCTGGGTTTGGGCGGTCCCTTCGCCGTTGATGGTTGGGGGTTGTGGAGGGCTGCGGGTTCGTTGTGGCTGGTCGCGCCCACGCGGCGGAGCCGCATATCGACACAGCCCCGCGCCCCTGAAAGCCCACCGCTGGACCTGGTTGGCAAAGGACCCTCAGTTTGGGAGCAGGTTGCCTCTCCTTGACAGTAGGAATCTCTTGAACGCCGCCACCGGGGGCGTATCGGGATGCCCGTCCAGCCATGCCACGCCGATCTCCCGGGCCGCCCGTGGGGCCGTGACCGTCAGTTCGACAACTCCTGGGCGGGGTACGGCCGGTGGGGGCAGGAGGGCCACTCCCAGGCCCGCCGCCACCAGGCCCCGGAGGGTCTCCGCCTCCTCGCCCTCGAAGGCGACCCGGGGGCGGAAGCCCGCCTGTTGGCAGAGGTCGTCGGTGATGCGGCGGAGGCCGTAGCCGGGTTCCAGGGTGACGAAGGTTTCGTCGGCGGCCTCGGCCAGGCGGATGCGGCGGCGGGAGGCGAGGCGGTGGTCCGCGGGGACGACCAGGCGGAGTTTCTGTTCGTCGAGGCGGCGGGCGACGAGGTCGGGGGCGTCCGGGACGGGGGACGTGAGGCAGAGGTCCAGTTCGCCGGAGCGCAGGCGTTCGATCATGGCCTCGCCGTAGTTCTGGACGAGGCTGAAGCGGACGCGGGGGTGGTCGGCGCGGAAGGCGCGGATCAGGCCGGGGACCGTCTCGGAGCCCATGGTGTGCAGGAAGCCGAAGGCGACCTTGCCGGTGGCCGGGTCGGCGTCGGCGCGCACCTCGTCGGCGGCCCGCTCGATCTCGGCGAGGGCTCGCTCGACGGAGGCCAGGAACGTGCGGCCCGCCGGGGTGAGGGAGACCGTTCGGCCTCTGCGGGCGAACAGGTCCACGCCCAGGTCGTGTTCGAGTCGGACCATCGCTCGGGACAGGGTCGACTGCGGGACCTGCATCTCCTGGGCGGCCCGCGTGACGTGCTCGGTGCGGGCGACCCCGGCGAAGTACGCGAGGCGCGGGGCGAGGATCGCGACGATGTCTTCTGTGTCACTGGACGGTGACAGGCGAGGCTCCGACCTCTGCTGATGCATCACAGGAACGATTATGACGATTCCATGCATTGGACGGATGAGCGGGACGGTTTTAGGTTCGAAGCATGCCTTCCGCAAGTACCGGGGCGTCCACGATCGTGGGCGCCTCCGCAGCCACCGCCGTTCGCACCGAAGCCGCTCCCCTCGAAGTCGTTCCCGTCGATTCCCGTATGGCCCCCGGCGGGCCCGGCTACCGCCGGATGAGCCTCGCGCTCTTCCTCGCGGGTGTCGCGACCTTCGCGCTTCTCTACTCCACCCAGGCCCTTCTGCCGCTGATCTCCGGCGACTTCGGGGTCACGGCGAGCACGGCGAGCTGGACGGTGTCGGCGGCGACCGGAGCGCTGGCGCTGTTCGTCCTGCCGCTGAGCGCGCTCTCGGAGCGGTTCGGCCGGCGTACGTTGATGACGGTGTCCCTGGGGATCGCGGTGGCCGTCGGACTGCTGGTGCCCTTCGCCCCGTCGGTCGGCTGGCTGGTCGCGCTGCGGGCCGTGCAGGGTGCGGCGCTGGCCGGGCTGCCGGTCTCGGCGATGGCCTATCTCGCGGAGGAAGTACGGCCGAAGGCGCTGATCACCGCGATCGGTCTGTTCGTCGCGGGCAACAGCGTCGGCGGCATGAGCGGCCGGGTCATCACCGGCTGGGTCGCTCAGGAGTGGGGCTGGCGGGTCGCCCTCGGGACCATCGGGCTGATCGCGGTGGGCTGCGCGGTGGCCTTCCGGCTGCTGCTCCCGGCGCCGAAGCACTTCAAGGCCGGTTCGCTGCGGCCTGCGGTGTTGGTCCGCACGGTCCGCGGTCACCTCGCGAACCCGCTGCTGTGCAGGCTGTACGCGATCGGCGCGCTGTTCATGACGGTGTTCGGCGCCGTCTACACGGTGATCGGCTACCGCCTCACGGACGCCCCGTTCTCGCTGCCGCAGGGCGTCATCGGCTCGATCTTCCTCGTCTATCTGGTCGGCACGGTCTCGGCGTCGACCGCCGGAAAGCTGGTGGGACGGCTCGGCCGGCGCGGCTCCCTGTATCTGGCGGGCGGCACGACGACCGCGGGTCTGCTGGTCTCGCTGGCCGACTCCCTGCCGCTGATCCTGCTCGGCCTGGTCCTGATCACCGCTGGCTTCTTCGCGGGACACGCGGTCGCGTCCTCCTCGGTCAGCCACACCGCCAAGGAGGGCCGCGCGCAGGCCTCCGCCCTCTACCAGTCCGCCTACTACCTGGGCTCCAGCGCGGGCGGCACGCTCGGCGCGGTCGCCTTCCACGCCGGCGGCTGGGCCGGGACGGTGGCGCTCGGTCTGCTGGCGGTCCTCGGGGTCGTGACGATCACGGTGGTCGGGTCGCACGCGGCCAGGACGCAGCGGCGGCTGGTGGCCGTGCAGCACTGAGGCACGGCGGGTCGCCTTTCGACCGTACGGGTGCAGGTCAGGACAATAACTGTCCTGACCTGCACCTTTTTCATCTCGGGGGGTCATTGTCAGTGGGCTGCGGTAGCTTCCGAAGTGCCCGCATCGCAAAGAGGCGGTGAAGGTGACGACGAACATGCCACAGGGGTGGGTTGGCCATGAGCGACGGAACGACGACGGTGGAGGACCTCGACGTCCGGCTTGAGAAGCACCGGGTCGAGCTGACGGGGTACTGCTACCGCATGCTCGGCTCGTCCTTCGAGGCGGAGGACGCGGTCCAGGACACGCTCGTACGCGCCTGGAGGAGCTACGACAAGTTCGAGGGCCGTTCCTCGATGCGCTCGTGGCTGTACCGGATCGCGACGAACGTGTGCCTGGACATGCTGTCGGCGGGGAACAAGCGGGCCCGCCCCATGGACCTGACGGACTCGACACCGCTCACACAGGCGGCGCTGAATCCGCGCCCCGACCACACCTGGCTGGAGCCGATGCCCGACGCGCGTGTGCTGCCCGTGGTCGAGGACCCGGCCGAGGCCGCCGTCGCCAAGGAGTCGGTGCGCCTCGCCTTCATGGCCACCCTGCAGCAACTGCCGCCCAAGCAGCGGGCCGTGCTCATCCTGCGCGAGGTGCTGGCCTGGAAGGCGAGCGAGGTCGCCGAGCTGCTCGGCACGACGGTCGCCTCGGTCAACAGCGCGCTCCAGCGGGCCCGTGCGACGCTCGCCGAGAGCGACGGCGCCGCGGCCCGGGCCGCCACCTCCGACCCGCTCGACGAGGAGCAGCAGAAGCTCCTGGAGCGCTATGTGGCAGCCTTCGAGGGGTACGACATGACGGCCCTCACGGCGCTCCTGCACGAGGACGCCGTGATGACGATGCCGCCGTTCGACCTGTGGCTGTCCGGCCCCGAGGACATCACGGGCTTCATGACGACACTCGGCGCGCCCTGTGCGAACTCGCATCTGGTGCCGGTCGCGGTGAACGGCCTGCCGGGCTTCGCCCAGTACAAGCCGGACCCGGAGACGGGCGGCTACACGGCGTGGGCCGTGCAGGTCCTGGAGACGTCAGAGGGCCGGATCACCGGGTTCCACTGCTTCCTCGACACGAAGCGGTGGTTCCCGCTGTTCGGGCTGCCCCTCGACCTCGAAGGGGATGCCGACAAGACCGAGTAGCGCACGGAGGGCGGGGTCCGGGTCGCGCAGTCTGATCCGGCCCCCGGCGCGACGGGCGGCGAGCTGCATCCTGGCGAGCGCGTCGACGGTGGTCAGACCTGGTGGTCCGAGACCGGCGACGTCGCAGACCAGGACGCCGGCTCTGCTGCTCATCAGCCGTGCGCGCACGTCCTCGCAGAGCCTCGGCACCTCGTCTCGGGTGACGGGGCCGGGCAGTACGAGTACAGCAGGTGTCATGGCGTCCACGTGCGGTAGACCGGCGGGCGGCGCGGAACTCATCGCTGCGTGCTCACCGAGCACGAAGTTCAGGTGGCGCAAGGTCACATTGACCTGGGCAGGGCCTACCCAAGAGGGTTCGGTGTATGCCCCACGAATTGGCGCCCCTCCGCCTGCCCGCGCTGCTCCCCGACCGAATACGCGACCGCCTCCGCGCAGCCCCCGGCCACCCCCGGGAGCTCGGGGAGGTGCCGTGCAGGGGGTGCTGAACGGCTTCGCGGTGATCGCCGTCGTCATCGGCGTCGGCTATCTGATCGGCCGCCGCGGCCATCTCGGGGACAACGGCCGGGAGGTGCTGACCAAGCTCGCGTTCCACGTGGCCACCCCCGCGCTCCTGTTCACCACACTCGCTCAGGCCGACCTGTCGGTGATCCTCTCCAACCGGCTGCTGGTGACGGCGATCAGTACGTTCGCGGTGGCCGGGGTGTTCGTCGCGGTCGGTGCCGTACGCCGCTGGGGCGTGGGCCGTACGACGATCGGCGCCCTGTGCTCCAGTTACGTGAACGCGGGCAATCTCGGCATCCCGATCGCGGTCTACGTGCTGGGCGACGCCTCACTCGTGGCCCCCGTGCTCCTCTTCCAGCAGATCGTGATGACCCCGGTGGCCCTGACGGTCCTCGACCTCTCCGGCCCGGGCGAGAAGACCTCCCTGTGGCGGCGGGTGACCACTCCCGTCCGCAACCCGGTCGGCATCGGCTCCCTGTCCGGCGTCGCCGTCTCCGCGTCCGGCCTGACGGTCCCGGGCCCGGTCCTCGACCCGCTCACCCTGATCGGCAACATGTCGGTCCCGGCCGTCCTCCTGGCCTTCGGCATCTCCCTCTGCGGCAGCACGATGCCGGGCCGCGGCCCCGACCGGACCCCCGTCCTGCTCTCCGTCGCCCTGAAGTCGGTGGGCCAGCCCCTGGCGGCCTGGGCCCTGGCGGCGGGAGTCTTCGGCCTGCGGGGCGCCCCGCTGCTCGACGTGGTGGTGACCTCGGCGCTGCCCGCCGCGCAGAACCTCTTCACGTACGCGTCGCGGTATCGGGTGGGCGAGGTGCTGGCGCGGGAGTCGATCCTGCTGTCGACGATGGCTGCGGTGCCTGTGCTCGTGGTGGTGGCGGCCGTGCTTGGGTGATTCAACGTTCGGGGAACTCGCTGGTGTCGATGGCGAGGTCGAAGGGGGCGGGCAGCTTGATGGTCTCGCCGAACTTGGTGATGCTCAGAGGGCGGTAGACGTCGCCCATCGGTTCTCCGTAGAGCGTCGCGGTGGGGCCTTCGGGTGCCCAGCGGTCGACAAGGATGTACAGAGGGATGCCTGCGGTGGCGTAGGCGGCGGGCTTGCTGATGCGGTCGTGGCGAGCGTTGGACTTGGAGGTGACCTCGACGACGAGTTCGGCGAGAGCAGCCGGAATGTGAGTGTCCGACTCGGCGTCATCCCGCACAGGGGCCACCACGATGTCCGGGATGAGCATGCCCAGGCGCGACGGCACGGCGATGGCCAGTGTTTGGAAGACTCCCCAGTCCTCGGGGATCACTGAGTAGAGACGGCGCTGGATTCGTTCCGCGATCACGTTGTGACGGTAGGCGGGAGCAGGTGACACGGTGATGATCCCCTCGATGATCTCCACCTTGCTGCCCTCGGGCCATTCCATCTCCTCCCAGAACCGGACGAGGTCGTCCCAGCTCTGCTCGGGGTCGTGGCCGACGGTGAGTGCGCTCATGGCGGTCTCCATTCGTTGCGTCACCGAGTCCAGCATGCCGAACGGGACCGGCGCCGGTCCACCGGTCCCGTTCACCCGAACGATGAAAGTCCAGGTCAGGCGATACGTTCCAGCACCACCGGCGCGGCCGTGAAGTCCGTCCCCGGGGCCGCCACGTCGTACGAACCCTCGATCGCCTCCAGCGCGTACGCGAAGCGCTCAGGGGTGTCCGTGTGGAGGGTCAGCAGCGGCTGGCCCTCCGTCACCGTGTCGCCCGGCTTGGCGTGCATTTCGATGCCCGCGGCTGCCTGGACCGGGTCCTCCTTGCGGGCGCGGCCCGCGCCGAGGCGCCAGGCGGCGATGCCGATGTCGTAGGCGTCCAGGCGGGTCAGTACGCCCGTGGCCCCCGCCTTGATCACGTGCTGTTCCCTCGATGTCGGGAGCGGGGCGTCCGGGTCGCCGCCCTGGGCCGCGATCATGCGGCGCCAGGCGTCCATCGCCGAGCCGTCGGCCAGTGCCTTCGCGGGGTCGGCGTCCTTCACGCCCGCAGCGTCGAGCATCTCGCGGGCCAGGGCGAGGGTCAGTTCGACGACGTCCGCGGGGCCGCCGCCGGCCAGCACCTCCACCGACTCGCGGACCTCCAGGGCGTTGCCCGCCGTCAGGCCCAGCGGGGTCGACATGTCCGTCAGGAGCGCGACCGTCCTCACACCGTGGTCCGTGCCCAACCCGACCATCGTGGAGGCCAGTTCGCGCGCGTCCTCGATCGTCTTCATGAAGGCGCCCGTGCCCACCTTCACGTCCAGGACGAGCGAGCCCGTTCCCTCCGCGATCTTCTTCGACATGATGGACGAGGCGATCAGCGGGATCGCCTCCACCGTGCCCGTGACGTCCCGGAGCGCGTACAGCTTCTTGTCCGCCGGGGCCAGGCCGTCGCCCGCCGCGCAGATCACCGCGCCGACCTCGTCGAGTACGGAGAGCATCTCCTCGTTCGAGAGGAGGGCGCGCCAGCCCGGGATCGACTCCAGCTTGTCGAGGGTGCCGCCGGTGTGGCCGAGACCCCGGCCCGAGAGCTGCGGGACGGCCGCGCCGCAGGCCGCTACGAGCGGGGCCAGCGGGAGGGTGATCTTGTCGCCGACGCCGCCCGTGGAGTGCTTGTCGGCGGTCGGGCGGGACAGGGACGAGAAGTCCATGCGCTCGCCGGAGGCGATCATCGCGGCCGTCCAGCGGGCGATCTCGCCGCGGTTCATGCCGTTGAGCAGGATCGCCATGTTCAGGGCGGCCATCTGGTAGTCGGCGACCTCGCCGCGTGTGTACGCGTCGATGACCCAGTCGATCTGCTCGTCGCTCAGCTCGCCGCGGTCGCGCTTGGTGCGGATGACGGAGATGGCATCCATCGACAACAAAGCCATGGCCTTTCCTTCCGAAGTGCAGCGGCCCCTCCCGGTGCCCTGGAGGCACAGGGACTCCGAACTCCGAGGGGCCGACCGTGAATTACTTGCGCAGATGCCCCGGCCCGAAGGCCTGCGGAAGCATCTCCGAGAGCGGCAGGATCCCGGCCGGCGTCTCCAGGATCAGATCGGGGCCGCCGAACTCGTACAGCAGCTGGCGGCAGCGGCCGCACGGGACCAGGATCTCGCCGCGGCCGTCCACGCAGGTGAAGTGCGTGAGCCGGCCGCCCCCGGTGTTGTGGAGCTGCGAGACCAGTCCGCACTCGGCGCACAGCCCGAGCCCGTACGAGGCGTTCTCGACGTTGCACCCGGAGATCACCCGGCCGTCGTCGACCAGGGCCGCGACACCGACCGGGAAGCCCGAGTACGGGGCGTACGCACGGGACATGGCCTCGCGGGCCACCTCCCGCAGGGCCTCCCAGTCGACCTCGGCCGCGGATCCGGTTCCGGCGGACGTCACTTCCCCTGCCCCCGCCGGTACGGCATGCCGTCCGCCTTCGGCATCCGCAGCCGCTGCGCGGACAGGGAGAGGACGAGCAGCGTGATGACGTACGGCGTGGCGGAGACGACCTGGTTCGGCACCTCGTCGGTGAGTGAGTACCAGGTGAACATCAGCACGCCGACGGCAAAGGTGATCACGGCGGGCACGTACCTCTTCTTGACCAGCAGCCAGATCGCGCCGATGGCCAGCAGTATGGCGCCGAGCAGCAGCAGCGCGTGGACGTTCTCGGCGCCGCCGCGCAGGTTGAGGCTGTCGGTGTAGCCGAACAGGCCCGCGCCGATGGCGAGTCCGCCCGGCATCCAGTTGCCGAAGATCATCGCCGCGAGACCGATGTAGCCGCGGCCGCTGGTCTGGCCCTCCAGGTAGAAGGGGTTGGCGACGATGGAGAGGAAGACACCGCCGAGGCCGGCCAGACCGCCGGAGATGATCACGGCCAGGTACTTGTACTTGTAGACGTTGACGCCGAGCGACTCGGCCGCGACCGGGTTCTCGCCGCAGGACCGCAGCCGCAGACCGAAGGCGGTGCGCCACAGGATCCACCAGGTGGCCGGGATCAGCGCGATCGCGATCAGGGTCAGCCAGGACACGTTGGTGACCAGACCGCCGAGCAGACCGGCGAGGTCCGAGATGAAGAACCAGCCCTTGTCGTTGAGGTCGACGAGCGCGTCGGACAGTCCCGGCACCGTGAAGTTGCCGATCGACTCGACCGGCGGGGACTGCTTGGCCGAGCCGCCCTGCACGCCCTCGAAGGCGAGCGGGGCGAGGTAGCGGGTGGCCCCGAGGGCCAGGATGTTGATCGCCACACCGGAGACGATGTGGTTGACGTTGAAGGTGACGGTGACGATCGCGTGCAGCAGACCGCCGAGGCAGCCGCCGATGATGCCGATGATGACGCCGTTCCACGGGCCCCACTGGTAGCCGGCCCAGGCGCCGAACCAGGTGCCGAGGATCATCATGCCTTCGAGGCCGATGTTGACGACGCCCGCGCGCTCGGCCCACAGACCGCCGAGACCGGCCAGGCCGATCGGAACGGCCAGTTCGAGCGCGGTCGACATCTGGCTGACGTTGGTGATGCCGTCGGCGCCGGTGATGATGCGGACGATCGAGGTCAGCGCGAGGCCGCCCGCGATGACCAGCAGGAGGACGGGGAGCGTGAGCCGGCGGCCCTTGGGCGCCGTGGGCTGCAGCGAGGGCTGGTTGAGGTCGGTCACGGTGGTCATCGTCCGGCCACCTCCTTCTGGATCGAGTTGTCGGAGGTGGCGCCGAGCACGTGGCCCGCCGCGAGTTCGGCGCCGACGCGGCGCTGCTGGCGGCGCAGACCCCACTCGCGCACGGCCTCGTACGAGACGACGACCGCGATCACGATCAGGCCCTGCATGATGACCGCGATCTCCTTGTCGTACCCGTAGAAGTCGAGCTCGGGCGAGGCCTTGTCCAGCCAGGCCCACAGGAGGGCCGCGAAGGCGATGCCCGTCGGGTTGTTGCGGCCGAGCAGGGCGATGCCGATACCGAGGAAGCCGATGCCGGTCGGGAAGTTCAGGCTGTACGTGTGCGAGTCGCCGAGCAGGATCGGCAGGCCCGCGAGACCGGCGAGGCCGCCGGAGATCAGCATGGCGGTGAGGACCATGCGCTTGGGGTTCACACCGCTGGCCGCGGCGGCGGTCTCCGAGGCGCCGGAGGCGCGCAGGTCGAAGCCGAAGCGGGTGCGGTTGAGGACGACCCAGTAGCCGATGCCGAGCAGGACCGCGAGGACGACGAGGCCGTAGATCTCGCCGGCGTCGCCCATGTCGAAGCCGGGGATCCAGCCGGACTCGTGCATCTCGCCGGTGGTGTTGTTGTTGCCGACCTTGACGCCGAAGACGTTGGGCAGCCAGAAGTAGGCGATGACGGAGGTCGCGATCGCGTTCAGCATGATCGTCGCGACGACCTCGCTGACCCCTCGGGTGACCTTGAGGACACCGGCGATGCCGGCCCAGAAGGCGCCGGTGAGCACGGCGGTGAGGAGCAGCAGCGGGACCTGCAGGACCGCCGGCAGGCCGGCGTGGGCGCCGACCACCGCGGCCATCATGGCGGCGAGCTGGTACTGGCCGTCCACACCGATGTTGAACAGGTTCATCCGGAAGCCGATGGCCACCGCGAGCGCCGCGATGTAGTACAGCGAGGCCTGGTTGATGATCAGGACCTGGATGTCGGAGAACGTGGCCTGCTCGAACATGATCGAGTACGGCTCGAACGGGTTCTTCCCCGAGGCGATCAGCACGACCGAGGTCAGCGCCACGGCCACGACGAGCGCGATGACCGGTCCGGCCACCGCGAGGAGCAGTCGCTCCTTGTCGAACTTCTTCATCAGCGGGCCTCGTCTTCCGGGGCGTCTGCCGGGCCGTCCGCCGGCGTCTCGGCAGGCTCTTCGAGCTCTGCCTGCTCTTCTTCCAGCTGTTCCACGAGCTCTTCGTTCTCAAGGTGTCCGGAGGCGGCGCCGGTCATGGCCGAGCCGAGCTCCTCCGGGGTGATGGTCGCCGGATCGGCGTCCGCGACCAGCTTGCCGTTGTAGATCACCCGGAGGGTGTCGGAGAGGCCGATGAGCTCGTCCAGGTCGGCGGAGATCAGCAGGACGGCCAGGCCCTCGCGGCGGGCCTCGCGGATGTGGTCCCAGATCGCGGCCTGCGCGCCGACGTCCACACCCCGGGTGGGGTGGGCGGCGATCAGGAAGCGCGGCTTGTGGGTCATCTCGCGGCCGACGATCAGCTTCTGCTGGTTGCCGCCGGACAGCGAGGCGGCGGTGACGTCGATGCCGGGCGTGCGGACGTCGTACGCCTCGACGATGCGGCGGGTGTCGTCCTGGGCGCCCTTGATGTCGAGCCAGACACCCCGACTGCCGCGAGTGTTGGGCTTCTCGGTGACGTGGCCGAGGATGCGGTTCTCCCAGAGCGGGGCCTCCAGGAGCAGGCCGTGGCGGTGGCGGTCCTCGGGGATGTAGCCGATGCCCTGTTCGCGGCGCCTGCGGGTGGCCCAGGAGGTGATCTCCTCGGCGGCCAGCGCGATCGTGCCGGAGTCGGCGGCCTTGAGGCCGATGAGGGCCTCGATCAGTTCGGTCTGGCCGTTGCCCTCGACACCGGCCAGGCCGAGGATCTCGCCCTCGTGGATGGTGAAGCTGATGTCGTCGAGCAGGGCCTTGCCGCCCGGGGCGACCAGGCGCAGCTTCTCGACGGTCAGCACCGGCCGGTCGGTGACCGTGGACTCGGCGGTCTCCGGGGTGGGCAGTTCGCTGCCGACCATCAGCTCGGCGAGCTGGCGCGAGGTGGTCTCGGAGGGGACGGCCGTGCCGACCGTCGTGCCCCGGCGGATCACCGTGATGTCGTCGGCGACCGACAGGACCTCGCCCAGCTTGTGCGAGATGAAGATGACCGACAGGCCCTCGGACTTGAGCTCGCGCAGGTTGGCGAAGAGCGCGTCGACCTCCTGCGGCACGAGGACCGCGGTGGGCTCGTCCAGGATGAGGATCCGGGCGCCGCGGTAGAGGACCTTGAGGATCTCCACGCGCTGGCGGTCGGCGACACCGAGCTCCTCGACGAGGGCGTCGGGGCGCACGCCGAGGCCGTAGCGCTCGGAGAGCTCCACGATCCGGCGACGGGCCCTGGCGCCGATGCCGTACGACTTCTCGCTGCCCAGGACGACGTTCTCCAGGACGGTGAGGTTGTCGGCGAGCATGAAGTGCTGGTGCACCATGCCGATGCCGCGGGCGATGGCGTCGGCGGGCGACGAGAAGGTGACCTGGTCCCCGTCGACGGCGATGGTCCCCTCGTCCGGCTTCTGCATGCCGTAGAGGATCTTCATCAGCGTCGACTTGCCGGCGCCGTTCTCGCCGACGAGGGCGTGGACCGTGCCCTTGCGGACGCTGAGGTGGATGTCGTGGTTGGCCACGACGCCGGGGAACCGTTTGGTGATCCCGGCGAGTTCGACTGCGGTCACCGATCCGTTGACCGCGCCGGCCGGAGGACTGCTGGACGCGTTGATGGCGCACTCTCCTGAAGGGAAAGGGGGTCGTCTACGCGCGTAGCGCCCCTACGGCAACATGAGGGGCCGACGCGCCGCGAGAACGGGGTACGGGGAGCCAGGCTCCCCGTACCCCGTTGAGCGGACGTAACCCCGCGGTTACGAGCGGCTCCGGGGAAGATCGGTATCCGAACTTCCCCGGAGTGCCTAGCTGCTCCTGAGGTACTGCTGTCAGCTGGACTTGACCTTGATCTCGCCGCCGATGATCTTCTCCTTGGCCGCCTGAACGGCTTCCTGGATCGCGGTGTCGCTCTTGAACTTCGGGTTGGAGTCCGCGAGGCCGACCTCACCGGACTTCAAGTCGCCCCTGACGATACCGGTCTCGGGCTTGCCGTCCTCGACCGACTTCGCGAGGTTGTACACCGCCTTGGCGACGTCCTTCGTCGCGGAGGTGAGGATGGCGTCCTTGTACTTGCTCAGAGCTTCCTGCTTGTACTGGTCGGAGTCGACACCGATCGCCCACACCTTGTTGGCGGAGGCGGCCTCGATGACACCCTGGCCCGACAGGCCGGCCGCCGCGTAGACGACGTCGGCCTTCTTCTCGATCTGGCCCTCGGCGGCCGTCTTGCCCTTGTCGGGGCTGGAGAAGCCGCCCTCCTCGGCGGTCTGCGTCAGGTACTGCGAGAGGACCTTCACGCCGGGCTTGGTGTCCTTGACGCCCTGCGCGAAGCCCGCCCCGAACTTGTGGATCAGCGGGATGTCCACACCGCCCACGAAGCCGACGGTGTTGGTCTTGGTGGCCTTGGCGGCCGCTACACCGGCGAGGTACGAGGCCTCCTGCTCGGAGAAGACCAGGTCCGCGACGTTGTCCGCCTCGATGGTGGAGTCGTCGACGATGCCGAAGGTGGTGTCGGGGTACTTCTCGGCAGCCGCCTTGACGGCCGGCGCGTAGGCGTAGCCGATGCCGATGACCGGGTTGTGGCCCTGCTTGGCCAGCGAGACGAGGCGCTGCTCCTTGTCGGCGTCCGTCTCACCGTCGGTGGGCTCGATGTCGGCGGTCTCGTAGCCGAACTCGCTCTTCGCCTTCTTCAGGCCCTCGTACGCGGCGTCGTTGAAGGACTGGTCGCCCCTGCCGCCGACGTCGTACGCGATGGCGAGGCCCTTGTCGCCCTTCGACTCCGACGAACCGGAGGAGGTCGACGTACCGCCACAGGCGGAGAGGACGAGGGCGAAAGAGGCGGCCGCTGCGCCTGCGAGCGCGATGCGGGGAACCCGGCGCATGTGTTGTGCTCCTGTCGTACAAGCTTGTACAAGCGCCGGGCGGAACACCTTCGGCGCTGGCTTCGCCGCAGATTAACGCGCGTAGACCCGCGAGAGAACCCCCTCTGTCCACCTTGTTATGCGGCTGTGCCCGAGGGCTCCCGCGGACCGGCTGCGGGCTTGCCGACCGCAAAGGTCCGTCCATGGCGGATGACCTGCGAGGGGAACGCCAGAGCGGGCGGGCATCGAGGATGCCCGCCCGCTCTGCGTGAATTCGACTGCTTCGCCCGTTCGGGCGGTGACGGGCCCGGGGCCCGCCCTTAGGACTACTCGGTCTTCACCTTGATGGTGCCGTCGATGATGCTCGCCTTGGCCTTGGCCACCGCGTCGGTGAGACCGGCGATCTCGCCCATCTTCGGGTTGCTGTCGGCGAGGCCGACGCCGTTCACCTTCAGGTCGAAGGTCTGGACACCGGTGAGCGGCTTGCCGTCCTCGACCGACTTGGCGAGGGAGTACACCGCGCCGCCGACGTCCTTGAGCGCCGAGGTCAGGATGTAGTCCTTGTACGCGGCCAGCGCCTCCTGCTTGTACTGGTCGGAGTCGACACCGATCGCCCAGACCTTCTTCTTGGCCGCGGCCTCGATGACACCCTGGCCGGACAGGCCCGCGGCCTGGTAGATGACGTCCGCGTTCTTCTCCAACTGGCCCTCGGCGGCGGCCTTGCCCTTGTCGGGGCTGGAGAAGCCGCCCTCTTCGGCGGTCTGCGTCAGGTACTGCGAGAGGACCTTCACGCTGGGCTTGGTGTCCTTGACGCCCTGCGTGTAGCCGGCCTCGAACTTGTGGATCAGCGGGATGTCCACGCCGCCGACGAAGCCGACGGTGTTGGTCTTGGTGGCCTTGGCGGCCGCGACACCGGCGAGGTACGAGGCCTCCTGCTCGGCGAAGACGAGCGACGCGACGTTGTCGCCCTCGACCACGGAGTCCACGATGCCGAAGCTGGTCTTCGGGTACTTCTTGGCGGCGGCCTCCAGCGCGGGGCCGTACGCGAAGCCGACACCGACGACCGGGTTGTAGCCCTGCTTGGCCAGCGAGACGAGGCGCTGTTCCTTGTCGGCGTCCGTCTCACCGTCGGTGGGCTCGATGTCGGCGGTCTGGTAGCCGAACTCCTTCTTCGCCTTCTCCAGACCGGCGTACGCGGCGTCGTTGAAGGACTGGTCGCCCTTGCCGCCGACGTCGTACGCGATGGCAAGGCCCTTGCCGCCCTTGCTCTCGCTGCTGTCACTACTGCTGCTGTCGCTGCTGGTGCCGCCACAGGCGGTCGCCGCCAGTGCCAGCGACGCGACCCCCACCGCGACGCGGGTCAGGCTGGATATCCGACGCATCTGAAGTTCCCCATTCTCCAAGCCCCGCAGTGGGTGCTGAGTTCGGCGCACATTAACGCGCGTAGACCCTTGAGGGAACGGGGTAGCGCTTGGCCGTTATCCATTCGTGCCGATGGCCGGTTACGTCCTTGTGAACCCCGGGATCGAAAGGTGCACATCAGGACGCAGCACCCACCACGGCAGTCACGCTCCGCAACCGGCACGGTGGAGTCCGCGTGACGACACGAGTGGTTCTTGACAGTCCACCACGCTACTGCGCGGGGGTGGACGGCGCGACCGGAAGGACCGGCCGCGCCCGCCGCTCAGGCCCCGGCGTCGAGGAGGGCGGCCGCGGTGAAGAGCTCCACTCCCGCGGTGATCGCCGACTCGTCCGCGTCGAAGTCGCCCTGGTGCAGATCCCTCACGGTCCGCTCCCCCGGGGTGCGCACTCCGAGCCTGGCCATGGCCCCGGGCACGTGCTCCAGGTACCAGGAGAAGTCCTCGCCGCCGAGGCTCTGCTCGGTGTCCTCCACGGAGTGCAGCCCGCGCCGTGCGGCCATGGCGTCCCGCAGCAGGTCGGTGGTGTCCGGGTCGTTGACGACCGGCGGCACCCCTCGGATGTAGTTGATCTCCGACTTGGCCCGGTACAGGTTCGCGATCTCGTCGATGGCCGCGTGCACCAGATCGGGCGCGGCCCGCCAGGAGGCGAGATCCAGACACCGTACGGTCCCGGAGAGCTCGGCGTGCTGCGGGATGACGTTGCAGGCGTGGCCCGACTCGATCCGGCCCCAGGTCACGGCGAGGCCGGACCGTGCGTCGACCCGCCGGGCGACCAGGGCGGGCACGTCCGTGACGACGCGGGCGGCGGCGGTCACGAGGTCGGTGGTGAGGTGGGGGCGTGCGGTGTGCCCGCCGGCCCCGTCCAGCGACACCTCCAGGCGGTCGCAGGCGGAGGTGATGGGGCCGTGCCGCAGCCCGATCCGGCCCGCGTCGACCTTCGGGTCGCAGTGCACCCCGACGATCCGGCCGACGCCCTCAAGCGCCCCGCACTCGATGACGTCCGGAGCGCCGCCGGGCAGCACTTCCTCGGCGGGCTGGAAGATCAGGCGCACGGCCCGGTCGAGCAGGCCCTGCTCGTGCAGCTCGGCGAGGACGAGGCCCGCCCCGAGGACCACGGTCGTGTGGATGTCGTGGCCGCAGGCGTGGGCCCGGTCGGGCACGGTCGAGCGGTACGCGCACTCGGTCTTCGTGTCCGGGATGGGCAGGGCGTCGATGTCGGCGCGCAGGGCGAGCATCGGACGCGCGGGGTCCGGGTCGCCGATGTCACAGATGAGTCCGGTTCCGATGGCGAGCACGCGGGGGTGAAGGCCGGCCCGCTCCAGGCGCGCCTTGATGGCGGCGGTGGTGCGGAACTCCTGGTTGCCCAGCTCCGGGTGCATGTGCAGGTCGCGGCGGAAGGCTACGAGTTCTGTGCGGAGTGCCTCGGGCAGCGTGCCGGGGAGGGCGCCCGGGAGGGCGTCTGCGAGCGCACCCGGGAGCGTGCCGGGAAGCGCGGCTTCCCCGGGCTGGTCGGCCTCGGAATCTCGGGACATCAGTTGGTTCACCCTCTGAAGGGTAGGGCGACGCGACGGCCAACTGACCCACGATCAACAAAACTTCAACCCGTTCGGGAAGAAAACCTGGCCGCGTGGCGCATAGATATTGACTGAGATGGGTACACTCGCCCGGCTTTTCAGCCGTGTGGGTCCTGGGTGGCCGAATGGATCGTGCTCCAGGTCTCCTGATGGGAGAACCTCCGGGCGGCGACGCCCATTCCCGGGTCTCCGGGGAGGGGCTCTCTACGCATACCACGCATACGTGGCCGCGACCGGTTCTGTTCACCTGCCGGACGGGGCGGTCGTTGGATTGTGTGCCGACTGCAGCCCGCCGGGGGCTGATCGCGCAGTTCCCCGCGCCCTTGAAGATGCCGGTGTCGATGTCTGTTCGCCAGGTGCGGGCCGTCCTGGGTTGCTCGCGCAGTTCCCCGCGCCCCTTTCGGGGCGCTGTTGTCGCCCCACTTCCTCAAGCGCCACGGCGCGGTGGCGGATCGAACCCCCACCGGGCGGCAGTCGCGACTCCGCCGGAGGGGACGCGCCGGGATTTCCGACCGCAGCACGACCTCCGACGGGCAACTTGTGGGCGCGGGACGACACAGCTGCGGTCGGATGTCCCAGAGCGGCCCCGCCCCACGACGGCCGGCAGGCGCGCTTCTAAGGGGCGCGGGGAACTGCGCGACCAGCCCCCGGCGGGCCGCAGCCGACGAACGACAGGTCGGCCCACCCCCTAGGGGCGCGGGGAACTGCGCGACAAGCCACAGCCGGCCCGCACCCGACACACGACAGGTCAGCCCCCCCAGGGGCGCGGGGAACTGCGCGACAAGCCACAACGAACCCGCACCCACACCCACACCCACACCCACACCCACACCCGTGTGGAACCCCGTCGAGACCGTCAGGTCGCTGTCGTGACGGCTGAGAGCCGGTGGACGTCCCGGGCCGTGCCGGTGACGCCCGAGAGGAAACCCTGGGCCCGGGGAGAGGCACTCTCCGTGAGCCAGGCGGGATCGATGTCGCACACGGCGACCCTGACCTCCGTACCGACGAGCGCGAGCGGCAACGTGTGCACCACGGTCGACGGAAAGCTCAGGATCGTACGGCCGATGGGACCGCGGCGGGCGATCAGTTCGAGCGGGAGGTCCGGGCGGACGATCTCCAGACCGGTCTCGACGGCCAGCCGGTGCAGCTTGTCCGGGCTCTCCCGCCGGTGGGCGAAGTACCGGGTCGCGCCGTACGTCGTGGCGAGGCCCTGCACCGCCTCCAGGTAGCGGTCGGGGTCCACCACTCCCGTCTCCACCAGGGACGTCCCGACCAAATCGGCGCCCTTCGTGAGCCGGGGCGGGCCGAACCGGGACCGGGTCCAGGAGAAGTCGTTGGCGGTGATGGTGACACCCTCGGGCGTCTCGGTGATCGGCATGGAGGAGAAGACCTCCACCCGCCGTCCGTTCCCCGGCGTGAGCCGCCGGCGGGCCCGGGCCGAGACAGGTGCGAAGACCAGGTCCCGGGCCCCGGGACGACCACCGCGCCGGTGCCAGCGCACCAGCCGTTCACCCCGCGCGAGCTGGGAGACGAACTCCATCGTCGCGGTCCCGTCGTCGACGACGACGAGATCACTGGCCCGGGTGATGCTGAGCAGCAGTTGTACGTAGCGGGAGAAGGGGTCGCCCATCACGATCCGCTCGGCGCGCCGCAGGAGTGGGGCGAGCCCGCCGACCGTGTGGAAGGGGGCCAGCGCCCCGCCCCGCGCCTCCTCCCAACGCACCTCGTACCCCTCGTCGCGGGCCAGCTCGGCCATGCGCCGGAGCTGGCCGCGGGTCATCGGGTCGGTCGGCGAGAGGACGACGAGGATGAGCCCCGCCCCGGCCCCGTCGGGCCTGCTGACCCCACGGGTGCCGCCGCTCTTGCCGGCGCCACCCGGCCGGCCCGACCGGCCGAACCTGCCGGTCCCGCCGGGCCTGCCGGCTCCCAGTTCCGGACCCGGGGGTCCGGAGGGCTCGCCCGTGATCCTGAGGGCAGCCGCCCTCAGGGCATGCGCATGCGCCCACTCCAGGACGTTCAGGAGCTGCACCGGGCTCTCCACGAAAGCCAGGGTGGCGGGTGACTGGGGGCCGGTGGACCCGGCACGGGGACTCATCGACGTACGACCGTCGCTTTCCCTTGATCCTGATCGGGATTCGGAGGTGACTCAGACCGCGACCGGCTCGCCCGCCGCCGCCGCGATCTCGGCCTCGGCGACGACGCCCGGGACGCGGCGCAGCTTCTTCATCGGGCCGAGCTCGGACTCGTAGACCTTCTTGACGCCGTCGCCGAGGGAGGCCTCGATGGTGCGGATGTCGCGGACGAGGCGGGTCAGGCCCTGCGGCTCGACGGAGGCGGCCTGGTCGGAGCCCCACATGGCGCGGTCGAGGGTGATGTGACGCTCGACGAAGGTGGCGCCCAGGGCGACCGCGGCGAGGGTGGTCTGCAGGCCCGTCTCGTGGCCGGAGTAGCCGATCGGGACGTTCGGGAACTCGGCCTGGAGGGTGTTGATGACGCGGAGGTTGAGCTCCTCGGCCTGCGCCGGGTAGGTCGACGTGGCGTGGCACATCAGGATGTTGTCGCTGCCGAGGACCTCGACCGCGTGGCGGATCTGCTTCGGCGTCGACATGCCGGTGGAGAGGATGACCGTGCGGTTGGTGGCGCGCAGGGCGCGGAGCAGCTCGTCGTCCGTGAGGGAGGCGGAGGCGACCTTGTGGGCCGGGACGTCGAACTTCTCCAGGAAGGCGACGGCCTCGGTGTCCCACGGGGAGGCGAACCAGGCGATGTTCTTCGACTTGGAGTACTCGTCGATCTGGCGGTACTCGTCCTCGCCGAACTCCACGCGGTGGCGGTAGTCGATGTAGGTCATGCGGCCCCAGGGGGTGTCGCGCTCGATGTCCCACTGGTCGCGCGGGGTGCAGATCTCCGGGGTGCGCTTCTGGAACTTCACGGCGTCGCAGCCGGCCTCGGCGGCGGCGTCGATCAGCTTGAAGGCGTTCTCGAGGTCGCCGTTGTGGTTGATGCCGATCTCGCCGACGACGTAGACGGGGTGACCCGGGCCGGCGGTCTTCGAACCGAACTGGCGCAGACGGGAGTTGGTGCTCATGGTGGAGAAGTTCCTTACCTGTCGAGGGAGTCGAGAGAAGGGCCGAGGATCCAGCTGGCGATCTCTCGGATCGCGCCGTCGCCGCCGGGAACGGTGGTGACCGCGCGTGCGGCGCCGCGTACGACGTCGTGGGCGCTCGCGACCGCCACGGGCCAGCCCACGAGGGCGAAGCACGGGAGGTCGTTGACGTCGTTGCCGACGTAGAGCACGCGCTCAGGCGCGATGCCCTGCTCCTCGCACCACTGCTTCAGTGCGAGGTCTTTCCGGTCGATGCCGTGGAGCACCGGGATCTGCAGCTTCCGGGCTCGGGCGGCGACGACCGGGTTCTTCTCCGAGGACAGGATCAGCATCGTGAGGCCGCTCTTGCGGAGGGCCGCGATGCCGAGTCCGTCTCCGCGGTGCACGGAGACCAACTCCCGTCCTTCGGAGTCGATCAGCACCCTGTCGTCCGTCTGGGTGCCGTCGAAGTCGAGGACGACCGCGTCGATGTCATCTGCGGTCGGGAGGGTGCCGGGCCGGTTCGCGTCGAAGAGCGGCGCGAGGGCCCGGGCACGGGCGAGGTCGTGCGGGTCGTCGATCTCCAGGACCCGGGCGGGGTCGGTGCGGACGAGTTCCGTACGGCCGAAGAAGCGGTGCTTGTGCTCGCGCAGCCCCGCCGCGTTCATGGCGTAGGCGGCGCCGGTCTCCAGGAGGTCCTGGGGGCGGTCCTGGCGGCGCGGGCGGAAGGACTTGTCGTGGTTGACGCCGTAACCGCCGTCCGTGGCCGTGGTGTTGGCGACGGTCGTGCCGCCGCCGACGGCCCGGGTGCGCTCGGTGTCGACGGCGGTCGGGTCGTCGTCCGCGTCCCGCCAGATGAAGCCGTGGAAGGGCGCCACGGTCAGCGCGGTGTCCGCGCCGTTCTCGACGACCGCGCCGGCGACCCCGTCGATGTCCTCGCGGATGATGAACGGGCTGGTGCACTGCACGAGGAGTACGGCGTCGACGACGGAGCCGTGCAGCGCCTCGTGGGCGTCCATGGCGTGCAGGACGGCGGCCTCGGAGGTGGCGGTGTCGCCGGCGATGGCGGCGGGGCGCAGCACGACCTCCGCGCCTGCCTCGCGGGCGGCGGCGGCGATCGCCTGGTCGTCGGTGGAGACCACGACGTCCGTCACGAGCCGGGCCGCGACACACTCGCGCACCGCACGGGCCACCAGGGGTACGCCGCCGACGGGGAGGAGGTTCTTGGCGGGGACGCCCTTGGAGCCGCCCCGCGCGGGGATCA
Organism: Streptomyces sp. ActVer; assembly: GCF_027270795.1. NCBI lineage: Bacteria > Bacillati > Actinomycetota > Actinomycetes > Kitasatosporales > Streptomycetaceae > Streptomyces > Streptomyces sp. ActVer. Next base: position 7,649 of record NZ_JAPWHT010000026.1, on the reverse strand, counting down.
CCGCGAGCACCCGGCGCACCGGCTTCGCCCGGCCCGCTGTCGCCTGGCCCGCTTGCGAGTTGGTCATTGGCTGTACTCCTTGAGGAGGGTTCTGGACGCCCGCGGCTCGCGGATCCGTCGGGTGGGCGGTCACAGCTCGCCCATGCGCCGGATGACGGGCGCCACGCGCTGCACGCCGTGCCGGTAGGCGCCGCGCGCCGCCCGGCGCACGATCTGCCGGACCGGGCCCGGTTCCTTGTCGGCGTCGGGGGCGCGGGGCAGCGGGCTGCCGTCCGGGCCGAGGTGGTGGCGGGCGAGGATGCCGGGCAGATAGCCGGGCGCGGTGGCGGGGGTGTAGTAGGGGGCGAGGGCGGTCAGTCCGCCCTGGCCGAGCAGCTTCGCGATGCGCTCGCGGGCCGTGTCGAAGGCCGTCTCGTACGAGCCTCCCCCAGACTCCGTCCGGGAGGTGCCCCCAGCGGCCACTCCCTGTCGGGCCACCCACTGTTCGTCGGGCGACGGCTCGTGCCCGGCGTCGAGTTCGTCCCAGGAGGCGAGGCACCCGGAGCCCACGAAGTGGTGGTTGCCGAGCGACTCGCGCACACCGAGGTCGGTGAGGACGACGGTGGGGATCCGGCGGTGCAGGGACTCCAGGGCCGCCGTGGAGCTGATGGTGACCAGCAGGTCCGTACGGTCGAGGACCTCGCCCATGTGCCCGTACACGAGGCGGAAGTTGGCGGGCAGGCCGCCCGGGATCCGCTCCGCGAGGCGCTGGTAGGGCTGCTCCTCGATGTGCGTGGTGTGCTCGCCCGGCTTGGACCGCAGCTTCAGCAGGACCTCGCGGTCCGGGTGCAGCCGGGCGTGCTTCACCAGCCGGTTCAGCAGGTACGTACGGTCCTTGCGGCTCTCCGGGACGGAGGGCTGCGCGGCGAAGACGACCGTGTACGGGTCGTGCTTCTCGTAGGCGGCGCCGCCGAGGAAGGGCAGCGCGACCTCGGTCACCGAGGAGGCGTCGGCGCCCACTCCCTCGTACACGGCGGTGAAACGCTCCGCGTCCTGGCGGGAGTTGGCGAGGACCAGGTCCGCGCCGTGCCGCAGCAGCAGACCGTCGGCGAGCTTCTCGTAGACGACCCCGACATAGCCCGTGACGACGACGGGCCGCTTCACGCGCCCCGGTCCGAAGCGCTCCCGCCACTGGTACGAGAGTCCGTGCAGCATCGCCTGGACGGCCCCGCCGACGAGCGAGAGCACGACGAGGTCGTACGCGGGCGCCCCTTCTTCAGTCCCCTCGGCCCCCTCGGAGGCGCGGGCCATCTCCCGCAGGAACTCCACGGCGGTGACCTCCCGGAGGGAGTCCGCGCGCACGCCGACCTCTTCGAGCTGTCGGGCGGTGGGGGTCGCACGGCCGCGCAGGAGGTAGCCGTCGAGCCTGATGTCCGAATCGGCCGGTGCGATGCGGTTCGCGGTGAGCGAGCCCCATTTCCACCGGGTGTCGGAATCGGCGAGGACGGCGACTCGCAGGGACTTCGAGGTACTTGCTGGCACGTCCAAGACGCTAGGAAGCGATTCCGATGCGCGGCCCAACCAGAATGCAACAAAGGGTTAACAGCACAGAGCCGAATGGCGAATCGGCCTCGGATCGGCAGCAGAAAAGACCTGATTCACCAATCCGCCACGCGTCGTTCACCTTGCATCTCACCGGCGGTCAAGACGAATGCCGGGCCGCCGCCTAACGTCACTCGGGTGGTCAAGCTCTCCGTCATCGTGCCGTTCTACAACGTGCAGCAATACGCACCCGACACCCTGAGGAGTCTGCGTGCGAACGCACGCGAGGACTTCGAATTCATTCTCGTCGACGACTGTTCACGCGACGAGACCCCGGACATTCTCGCGCGCGCGGAGCGCGAGCTCCCGGGCGCGGTGCATGTCAGACACGAACAGAACGGAGGGCTGGCCACCGCGCGCAACACAGGTATCGACGCGGCGAGCGGCGAATATCTCACGTTCCTCGACGGGGACGACTGGCTGGCCCCCGGCTACTACGAGCAACTCCTGGCCGCCATAGAGGACTTGGGGTGCGACTTCGTCCGTACCGACCATGTCCAGTGCACCGCGCGGGCCCGCGCCATCCACCGGGTTCCGCACGGCAGGCGCGGTGTCGTGCTGAACCCGCGCGAGGCGATCCTGCCCGCCGACCGGTCCACCTCCGTCGACTACGCGTACGCGTGGGCGGGCATCTACCACCGCCGGCTGGTCGACCGGGGCCTGCTGCACTTCACCGACGGGCTGCGCACGGCCGAGGACCGGCCGTGGATCTGGAAGCTCCACCGGGAGGCCGAGTCGTTCGCCACGGTGGGGCTGCTCGGTGTGTTCTACCGGCGTGGTGTCGCGTCCTCGCTGACCCAGATCGGTGATGTGCGCCAACTCGATTTCATTCGCGCGTTCGACCAGGTCGTCGTGGAAACCGCGCAGGACCCGGACGCGGACAAACTGCTTCCCAAGGCCGTGCGCACATATTGCGCGATTATTTCCCATCATCTGGGATCCATCGAAAGGTTCGAGCCACAGGTGGCACGGAAACTGAAGTCGATGAGCGCCGCGGCATTGCGCCGTATGCCGCAGAACGTCCTCGACGAGGCCCTCGACTCCATGGACATCCAGCGCGCCACCCGGCTGCGCAGGCTGCGCCGCCGCCCGGCCGCCGCGGGGGTCGCCGCGTGACCACGCAGATCTTCCTGGCGTCGACGCTGTACGGCACGGCCACGCTCGCCGCCGCCCTCGACTCCGACTGTTTCGCGCCCGCGGACCGCCGCATCCTGCTCGTCTGCAACAACACGGCGACGCCCGAGACGACGCCCGGTGTGGACGAGATGCCCGGGTTCGAGCGGCTGCGCGAGCGGTTCGACGACGTGGTGTCGTGGAACGAGACCATCTCCCCCTTCCACCCGGGCGGCTGGGCCCCCCGGCTCGACGACGTCCCGATCTGGGAGCGGCACCTGCGGCTCGCGTGGGGGCTGGGCGACGACCCCGTGGAGCTCGCGGTCGAGTCGATCCAGGTCAATCCGGCTCTCGGCGTCACGCAGATCTTCACCGGCGCGCCCGTCACCGTGTACGCCGACGGCCTGATGAGCTACGGCCCCACCCGCAACAAGATCGACCCGCTGGTCGGCACCCGCGTGGACCGGCTGCTCCACCTCGACCTGGTTCCGGGGCTCCAGCCGCTCCTGCTCACCGAGTTCGGTGTGGAGTCGGAGATCGTGCCGACGGACGCCTTCGTGAAGGTGCTCGCCGAACTGGTCGACACGGGCGACTCGTTGCCGGTGGTCGACGAACCGGCCCTGCTCCTCGGCCAGTACCTCTCCGCGCTCGGCATCCTCACGCCCGAGCAGGAGGAGGACCTCCACGTCCGGATGCTGAAGGGCGCCGTCGAACTCGGCCACACCCGCGTGGTGTTCAAGCCGCACCCCTCCGCGCCGGCCCGCTGGACCCGTGGCCTGGAGAAGGAGGCCGAGAAGCTGGGCGCCGATCTGACGGTGCTCGACACCCCGGTCCTCGCCGAGGTCCTCTACCAGCGGATGCGTCCCGCCCTGGTGGTCGGCTGCTTCTCCACGGCACTGCTCACGGCCTACGCGCTGTACGGCCTGCCGGTCGCCCGCGTCGGCACCGCCACCCTGCTCGACCGGCTGACGCCGTACGAGAACAGCAACCGCGTTCCGGTGACGGTCGTCGACGCGCTGCTGCCGGACCTGACCGACCGCAAGGCGGTCACCGAGCAGCGCCGGGGCACGGACGAGCAGGGTCTGACCGACCTCGTGCGGGCCGTCGGCTACGCGATGCAGCCGAAGATCTACCCGGACCTGCGCCCGGCCGCCGAGGCCTATCTGACGAAGCATCTGAACACCCACACCTGGCGGTACTTCAAGCGCAAGCGCCTCACCTCACTGGCGCTGCCCGGCGCGGTCCCGGCGCAGTTGGCGTTCCTTCCGCGCAACGCGACCGTGCGCCGGGTGGCCCGCCGTGCCCGCTCTCTGAAGAAGGCAGTGGGCCGCTGAGTTCCTGCGGGAATTGAGAACAAACAGACGGTGAATTATTGGGGTCCGGTCAGGGAATGATCAGTTCTTCAACCGGGCCCCACCTGTGAGTCGGACTAGTGTGCTGTGAATTAGCTGAGGCCCTCGGAGGCCCCGGGTCACGGAATCCACGGCCCGCAGTGCGCACGACTTCACAGAACGGCCGTTGAGGGGACCCGTGACCGACTTTCCCGAGGACACACGTACGACGTCCGTGGGCACGGTGGTCCGTGCCGTCCTCCCCGCGGCCGACAGGCCCAGCCCCCCGCAACCGAAGAAGCCTCGGGAGAACCGGCTGCGGGCCCTGGACGGGCTGCGGCTGATCGCCGCGCTGATGGTGGCGGCGTACCACTACGGCGGTCGTGGCGGCGAGGTCACGCAGGCCTGGGGGACCTCCGCAAAGGCCCAGTTCCCGACGCTGCACTCGTGGTTCGCGTACGGCTGTCTGGGTGTGCAGGTCTTCTTCGTCATCAGCGGCTTCGTGATCTGCATGAGCGGCTGGGGAAGGCCGCTGCGCTCGTTCTTCGCCTCCCGGGCGTCCCGGCTGCTGCCGTCCTACTGGGCGGCGATCGTCATCGTGACGGTGGTGTTCGCGCTGCCCGTGGTGGCGTACAAGACGGTCTCGCCGAGCGACACGCTGGTGAACCTGACCATGATGCAGCAGCCGCTCGGCGCGGACCGGGTGCTCGGGGTCTGCTGGACGCTCTGGGCGGAGGTCCGCTTCTACGCGCTGTTCGCGCTGTGCGTCGTGCTGCCGGGCGCCACCCGGCGGCGCGTGATCATGTTCTGCGCCGGCTGGACGCTGGCCGCCGTGCTCGCCCAGGCGGCGAACGAGCCGCTGCTCAACCTGGTCCTGATGCCCGAGTACGCGCCGTTCTTCATCGGCGGCATCGGCCTCTACCTGGTCCACCGCGACCGGCACGACGCGTACGCCTGGGGCATAGTGATCGTGAGCTGGCTGATCGGCCAGAACCAGGCGGTGCGCGGGCTGTGGCACGCACCGAACCCGGACTTCTTCTCCTACCGCACGTCGTTCGGAATCGTCCTCGTCGTCACGTTCGGCTTCGTCGCCGTCGCCGCCATCGCCCTGGGCTGGCTGAACTGGGCGAACTGGCGCTGGCTGACGGTCGCGGGCGCCCTCACGTATCCCTTCTACCTGGTGCACGAGCACCTGGGCTGGGTGGTCATCGAGGCGTACCACCAGAAGCTGGGCATCCCGGCGTACGCGACCCTGCCCCTGACGGTTCTGACGATGCTCACCCTGGCCTGGCTCCTCAACCGGTTCGTCGAGGACCCGCTGACACCACGCATGCGCTCCCTGCTGAACAAACCGAAACGCTAGCCACTGCTCCGGTCAATTCCCCGAGGGCCGCCGCCGGGTCGTTCCAACCGGGCGGCAGCGGCTGAGAGAAGCCCCCGGCGGCTACGGGTTGCCCGCCGAGGTCCCAGACGTCCGGCTGCGGGACGCAGCCGAGGACAGCAGCGAAATCCACAAGACTATTCGCCGTTTCCCTCCCGGCCGGTGAAGCAGTCGAAAAGAAACGGAAAGTGACGTGGAGTCGAAATCCGCCACCATGCTTCGCGCACGGAGGAAATCGACCGACTTTTGAAGGGCGGCCGAAAACGCGCTTGCATGATTTTCCTGGGCCTCCATAGCGTTCGATCCGAAAGAGTCAGCACAGCCGAATCGAAATGGAGAGAACGTGAAGTATCGATTCCGTTTGTCGGCAGCTGCCGCCGCCGTGTCCCTTGCGGCATGCGGCGCAATCGCGGTGTCCGCCTCGCCCGCGGCCTCGTCCACAGCCTCGACCTCGTCCACAGCCGCAGCAGCTGCCACCTGTTTCGGCTACACGGGCAGCCTGAACGGATATGGCGCGGACCTCGTCGACTGGCAGTACGGGCCGGACGAATGCTTCGGTGTGGCGCCGTCAGGATCCATATGGCACACCTGGTCGGGTGCCGGCAGCTGGAAAGAGATGCCGGGCAACGGCAGAGCCCTCCGCTTCGTCGACTATTTCGAGAATTCCGCGGGCAAGGCCGTGAAGGTCGTGACAGAGACCGGAAACTACTACTGCAACTACGACGACTACGCGACCAACACATGGGGTGGTTGGTACGGCACGACCACCAACGGCTGCTGAGTCGGAATCAAGTCGGTTCCCGGATGGTGTACCAACCGTCCGGGAACCCTCTGGCTCCCCTGGCCTGGCTCCTCAACCGGCTCGTCGAGGACCGGCCGGCGTGGGACCAGGAGAGCGAATTCGGCTCTTCGGTTAACTCGTGGCGACGGTTGTGAGAACTGTGGCTCTGTCAGGCACGGTTGAGCTGTGAATCGAACCCGGTGTGCTGTGTGCTGGTGAGGCAGAAAGCGTGCGGCCGTGTTCGGGCGTGTGCGGCCTCGGCTCCTCAACCATGTCATGGGGAATCCGAGTAGTACTGCCATTGCCCGACGGGGGGAAGCGGGCGTAGCCGCGGTGCGTGGGGCGTTGACTCCCCGGCACATCGGATGCGGTCCGGCCACCGGGTGATGCCCAGGGTCATCCATACCTTCCCTTCCGATATCTGTGGGGGTCACAGAGCCATGCGAACGTTGCTCACCACCAGGGTCGCCCGGCGCGCCCTGCGTCCGATCGCCGACCTCATCGATCAGCGCATCGATCGGCAGATTCGACGCTCCGTCGGTGGCGGTTCCGACAGCACACTGCACGAGCTGGCGACACTGAGGAACCGCCAGCGCCCCCTGGAACTGCTGCTCGACGGGACTGGGCGTGGCGTGTCCAGGCTCCCGGCGGAGGTCCATCTCAACCGCGCGATAGCCGAGTTGGCGTCGGTGACCGGGGACAAGGACGGCGCCGAGCGCAACATCGCCCAGTCGTTCCGACTGCTCATCGCTCTGGAGTCGCTCGGGGTCGGCCGCATAGCGGGCGGCACCATGAACATCTGCGGCAAGCTCTCCGCCGTGCCCCTGCTGGATCCGCCGAACGACGAGATCCTGGAGATCGGCACCCTGTACGGGATGTTCGGCGCGGCTCTGATCCGGATGATGGAGCGCGCGGGGCGCGACCCGCGTCTGACGATCGTCGACCCGCTGGCGGGGCTGCAGCTGCAGCCCGGCACGACCGAGGGAGCCGATCCGACGGGTGTCCCCGTGCGCGGGGCCGCCGTGCGCACCAACCTGGACCTGGTCGGCTCGGCCGGGGCCGCGGCCCGTGTCCAGCAGGGCTTCTCCGAGGACCCCGAGGTGCGCGCCAAGGTCTCCGACCGCAGCTACGGAGTGATCATCGTCGACGGCGACCACTCCGCCGCGGGAGTCAAGGCGGATCTGGAATGGGCTGAGCAGATCGCCGCGCCCGGCGGCATCGTGGTCCTCGACGACTTCGGGCACGCCAAGTGGCCCGGGATCAAGGAGGCCTTCGAGAAGCACATGGCCACGGACACCCGGCTGAGCTTCCTCGGCCAGGTGGCGAACTCGGGCTATCTGCGCGCGGCCTGAGGGCAGCGGCCGTGCGCCCCGGCGTGGCCCTGAGCGCCTGGACACCCAAGGGTGACGAGCCGGCGTTCGCCGCTGTGTGACGGTCGTGGGCCCGGCGGGGCGAGCGGAGC
>NZ_JAPWHT010000269.1:0-13930 GCF_027270795.1 Streptomyces sp. ActVer | reverse complement strand
GGACGGCACCATCCGGCTGTGGAACTCGGAGAACGGAAATCCGACCGCTCTCCTGACCGACGCCCGACGGATCACGTCGACCGAGGTCGCCTTCCACCCGGACGGCACCAGTCTGGCCGACGCCCGGGACGCAGTTCACCTGTGGGATCTGGCTTCCGGACGCACGACAGCCACCCTGACCATGACCCGGAGTTCCGCTGTCGACTGGGCGTGGTGCGTGGCGTTCAGCCCGGACGGTGCCCTCCTGGCCAGCGGCCACAGCTTCGACTACGTACGACTGTGGGACGTCGCGAGCCGTTCGAACGTCGGCATACTGCACGGCCACAGTGAGTTCGTGTTGTCGGTCGCGTTCAGTCCCGATGGACGGCTGCTGGCCAGCGGCAGCGACGATGCCTCCGTCCGGCTGTGGAACGTCGCGCGCCGTTCGAGTGCGGCCAGCCTCACCGGCCACACCAGTACTGTCCACACGGGCACCGTACGATCCGTGGTGTTCAGCCCGGACGGCACCACGCTAGCCAGCGGGAGCCACGACGGCACCGTCCGGCTGTGGCGGATCAACTGACTGTGAGGCCGGGGGAGTTGCCTTTCCAGGACATGTTCTACGTGACCCCGGACACGGGCCTCGGACGCTGGACCCCGGACGCCAGACCTCGGCCCCGGACGCCGGCGGAGCTACTGGGGCGTCAGCACAGAGAACTCGTTGCCGTCGGGATCGGCCAGCTCCACCCAGCTGCCTTCGCCCTGGCCGGTGTCGATTCGTTTCGCCCCGAGGGAGAGCAGACGGTCGACCTCTGTCTGCTGATCACCTTGGGCAGGCGGGGCGAGGTCGAAACGCAGCCGGTCCTTGCCTGCCTTCGGCGCCACTGGGGGACCACCCCACGTGATCTTCGGACCGCCGTGCGGCGAGCGGATCGCGGTCTCCTGGTCCTGGTCCCAGACCAGCGGCCACCCCAGTGCTTCGCTCCAGAAGTACCCGACCTCCTGCGAGCCGTCGCAGGCCAGCGCCCCGATGAATCCGCAGTCGGCGAGGAAGCTGTTGCCCGGCCCGACGACGCAGAACTCGTTGCCTTCGGGGTCGGCGAGCACCACATGGCCCTCCTCCGGGAGTTGGCCGATGTCGATGTGCCGTCCACCCAGCCCGAGCGCCCTGGTCACCGTCTGCTGCTGGTCCTCCAGGGATGTGCTCGTCAGATCGAAGTGCATCCGGTTCTGGACGACCTTCGGCTCCTGGCTCGGAAGGAAACGGATGCGGAACCCGGTGTCATCACTGGGCAGGAGCGTGACGCCGTCGTCCGGATCGTCCACCAGCTCCCAGCCCAGGACTCCGGACCAGAACCGTGCCAGAACCAGCGGCTCGCTCGCACCGAAGCAGACCGCGAACAGTTGACAAGTCATTCCCTGCACATCCCCGATCCACTGACTGACCGCCACCGACAGGGCGCCCTGTCGGTCCCCGCAGCGGAGCCTAGGCGTGAGTAGGCGTCACCCGCATCCGAGTATTCGACGGCGGCCGGCACCCAGCCCGGCAACCGTCCGTTTCGGACAGGGGTGGTCTGACCGCGAGGCAGCGGACTCGGCGGGAGCAAGAACGGTTCAAGGCCGCCGAGTTGTGCGCGCAAGGAGTGCGTCGTCCCAGGCCATCTCAGTGCGGCGACCGCGCGACCGACGAGGAAGACGCCCATCAGCGCCACGGAGCCAGGGATCGCGAGGATGAGGATCATGATGATTGTGTCCATGAGGCTGACGCCCGCCCTTGCGCCGCCGGGCCGCGCAGGGTCGTAGGTGACCTCGATCGGCGCCGCGCCGCTGCCGGTTGTCTGGTACGTGTAGCTCTGGCCGGTGGCTGTCGTATACGTGTACACCCGCCACTTGTTGGTGTAGTGCGAGAACTGGGCCACGACGGTGATGCCGCGCCGCTTCAGTCGCCAGTCCTCCACGTTGGCCCGGACCCCGGCATAGATCATGAAACACCCGGCGTACAGCGCGACCGAGCCGCCGAGCAGTATGGCCACCTGCTCCCCGTCCCCGGCCACGCCCACGGCCGCCACCAGCCCGGCATAGAACAGGGCGCCCACCACGGCGACCGGTCTGCGCCCGGAGAACCACCTCCGGTTCCGGCCGGGCAGCGGATGCACGTCCACCAGCGACAGACCGTCCACGGGTTCGGCGTCACCGTCAGGCATAGGCACCAGCCGAGCGACCGCCTGCCCGAACGCGGCAGCGCCTGCCTCGGGGACTCCCTCGACGCGGTGGACCACCGGCTCGGTTCCACCCAGCAGTTCGATCTCGACGGCGCGTCCCTCCGCCTCCACCTCTGCCATCGCTTCCACCTGTATGCGGAGCTCCTCGACGGCAGTCCGCAGTACCACCACCTGGCCGTCCAGGCGGAGCGCCGTACGCCTCTTTCCTCGCAGAACCAGCGCGGCAACCGTCGTCGCCATCCCTGTAACTCCCCCGTCAACACGCCCATCCCCGAAGCGCGGCACATCCTAACCGGGCCGACCAGCCGTCGATCGGAAGGCACACATGACTCGACTGATCCGGCTGACAACCCGGAACCGGAACAGCGCCCTCGCGCGCGACCTGCGCGTGTACGAGCGAAAGCGGAAGACGGTCGGACGACTGCGAGCCGCGATCAGCTGGCGCATTGCTGCGTCGACGGGCCCGCCCAGCTACTGGACGCGACCAGTGCGTCACCTCCTTGACTGGTGACGCAAGGTCGGGCAACAATCGCTACCTGCATGTCGACCCGCACCGCGTCACACCCGGCCACCATGAGGAGGAGACCGCATGGCCGAGGCGTACGGCATCGAGGTCATCGTCTTCGACATCCTCGGAACGATGGTCGACGAGCCGGGCGGACTCCGAGCGGCCATCCGCGACGCGGTGCCCGGGGTCGACGGCGAGTCCGTCGAGCAGCTGCTCACGGTGTGGCAAGACCATGTCGAGCACGAGCAGCAACGCATCGCGGAGAAGGGCCGGGCGTACGCCAACACCGAGGTCATCGACCGCGAGGCGGCCCAACTCGTAGCCGACCGCGCCGGGCTCACCGACCCGGTGGCCATCGCGCGACTGGCTGCCGCAAGTCAGCGTCTGAAACCCTGGGGCGATTCCGTCGCCGGACTCGCGCGCCTCGCCCGGCGATTTCCCGTACTGGGACTCTCGAACGCCAGTCGCGCGACTCTCCTCCGCCTCAACGCGCATGCCCAACTGGGCTGGCACCAGGCCCTGTCCGCCGAAGACGCCCGGGCCTACAAGCCCGCGCCGGAGGTCTACCGGCTCGCACTCGACGCGGCAGGGTGTCCACCGGAACGTGTGCTGATGGTCGCCGCTCACGCCTGGGACCTTCGCGGAGCTCAGGCGGTGGGAATGCGAACCGCCTATGTATGCCGACCGGTCGGGGATCCGTCGGCGAGCACCGACACGTTCAATTGGCGTTCGAGCAGCCTGGACGAGTTGGTCACCGAGCTGACGGTGTAACCCTGCCCGAACAGTTCCTCGCGGCGTACGGGTTCACGGTCGACGTCGGTACGACTGCGGTACCTGTTGCGCTGCGCGTCGGCCCGCATGGTGCGGGCGCCGGTGCCTACCCGGAGGTGCCCGCAGGGGGGTCACGCCCTCCTTCCAGCTGCCGTTGACAAAGCGGAACATGGTTCCGTACGTTAAACGGAACAACGATCCGCTTCGGCCTGGCTGAAGCCGGACGCTTCTGCCCGCCTCGCCTGCCCTCGGTCCGAACGAGACGGGCAGCTGAGGCCATTGAAGGGAAAATCGCATCATGAGCGCATCGGCTCAGACGGCCGACACCGTCAGCTTGCCCACGCCCGTCCTCTCGGTCGGCCCGGTGGTGCTGCCTGCCCCGGGGCGAGCGGTAGACCTTCAGGTGCGGGTCTCCGCGCCGGTGACAGGGAGCGGCTTGCCGGTCATCCTCCTCTCGCACGGGCAGGGTTACTCGAACCACCTCTCCTCGCTGAACGGCTACGCCCCACTCGCCAACTTCTGGGCTGCGCACGGCTTCGTGGTGATCCAGCCCACCCATCTCAGCTCCAGGACGCTGAGCCTGGATCCCAGTACTCCCGGGGCGCCCCTGTACTGGCGGTCGCGGGCCGAGGACATGACACGCATCCTCGACCAGCTCGACGTGATCGAGGCCGCCGTCCCGCAACTCCTCGGGCGGCTGGACCACAGCAAGGTCGCCGTGGCTGGGCATTCCATGGGCGGGCACACCGCGAGCCTGCTGCTCGGTGCCCGGCTCGCCGATCCGGACGACGGAACCGATGTGAACCTGGCCGAGCCCCGGATCAAGGCGGGTGTCCTGCTCGCCGCGCCCGGCAGGGGCGGTGACGCCCTCACCGAGTCCGTGGCCGAGAATCTCTCCTTCTTCCTGACCACGGACTTCTCCAAGATGACGACACCCACGCTCGTGGTCGCCGGCGACAAGGACACCTCCGCCCACCTGACGGTCGCGGGCGCGGACTGGCACGCCGACCCGTACGTCCTCTCCCCGGGCCCCAAGTCCCTGCTCACCCTCTTCGACGCGGAGCACGGGCTAGGCGGGATCTCTGGATACGACGTCGCCGAGACCACGGACGAGAACATCGACCGGGTGTCCGCGGTCCAGCGGCTCACCTGGGCCTACCTCCGCTCTGAGCTCTACCCGGGCGATCCCGCTTGGCAGGAGGCACGCGACGCGCTGACGGCCGACCCCAACCTGCTCGGACGAGTCGAATCCAAGTAGGCCAAGCCGCGATACCGGCTGGCGGCTGCGTGGCAGCAACAGCCCTGGCCGGACTGGACGTTACAGGTACCGGTACCTTCTCTGAACCGGCAGCTGAGCCGTACGTCTGACGGTGTGCAAGGTCCTGTCTGGGTCCGCTGAGCGGGTCGCACCGCTCACCATCGCCTGAGCGCAAGTCCCGTCGGTTCGACCGGAGTCGGCGGCGCCGGCCTGGCCCCGCTCCGGGTGACTGCGTTGCTGCAGGTCATCGAGTCAGTCAACGAAATCACTGACCCCTTGGAATCGATCACCTGGGCGGCTCGGCGTTCATCGGCGGCCGGAACGAAGCCCAGATGCGGCTCATGGCCCACGACGTCACCGGTCACGTCTTCAACACCGGCCACGACCTCGCCGAGGAGGTACCCGACGAGGCGGCGGATGTGGTGCTTCCGTTCCTGGCCGAGAGGCTGTAGCTGCACTCGCTCGCACCCGCACCCGCACCCGCACCCCGACCGCGGGCCTCCGGCCGCGACCGTCAGCCGCTGGGCCGACGGCCGCGGTACGAGGCGATCGCGGTCAGCACGAAGATCAGGGGTGCTCCCACTCCCATGACCGTGAACGGGTTCAGGAAGGACTCCAGCCACTCCGGCATGTCGACGAAGAGGGGCAGCAGCATCAGCACGGTCAGGGGGATGAAGGCCAGCATCACGGCGGCGAACCCCATCATGAGGGCCGCCTGACGTGCATCGCGTCGGTCGATGAGGACCGCGGCCTGCGGGTCGGGCGCCCAGTCCGCGCCGCGCAGTTCCACCCACGAGTCGAGCAGCAGGCCGACTTCGCGCTCGACGTTCACATGAAGGTCGTCGACGAACGGCAACAGCACCTTGGCGCCGTCCCGGCCGTAGGCGTGGACGAGCGCGTTGGGCGCACCGCTCTGCATGGCCGATGCCGGGTTGATCTCGGCCCTGATGTCCTGGATGTCCTCCCATGCCAACCGCCGGCGTTTCACCATGCCGCGTACATGGAGTGCCTTGATGTCCGCGATGGTCGAACAGCGCAACGTGGCATAGAAGAGCCACCCCATCAGAGCCACCCACGCCGCGAGGATGGGATACCGGAACGAGGCAGGCACCTCGGCACCCCACAGGGCCACCAGCACGCTCAGCGTGCCCACGGCGATCACCCAGAGGAACACGTGCATCCGGGACCGTCTCATCCGGTACTCGCGCGGCAGTCGTTCGTACCCCACAGCCACCCCCAGTACGAAGTGCCCCATCCGTCGACGGGACCGATGGGGCACCATGGTGAGGCCCCAACTCCGTTGTGTCGAGGGCCCTTTGGGGATCGAGGTGCACCGGGGCGCCTCGACGACTCTCGCCGCGTGCTCAGTGCACTACGACCGCCCGCCGAACTGCTAGTTGTGGACCTCGATGTCGGCGTACAGGCCCGGGGTCAGGACGGCGCGGGCCGTGTCCGGGTCCGGTGCCCGGATCAGCACCGCCGTACCCAGCCAGGTGGTGCCGTCGTCGGACAACAGCGGCCCGTACGCGATGAGTTCGTCGTCCCGGCCCTGCGGTACGGCGAGGTCGGCACCCTGCCCCGAGCCAAGGCCGAGTACCAGGTACCGGTTGCCGTCGGTTCCGCCACCGGGGAAGTCCCACATGGTGCGCCCCAGCAGGTTGCGCCACCGGCGCAGCAGCACGTCCCGGTACACACCGGCCTGGTAGCCGGGTTCGTCGAAGGCGAACGCGCGGGCGGCGGCAAGATCCGGCAGGTCCACGACGTGCACGCTGCCGGTGGGCACGTCGTCCCCGGTGAGGGTCGGGCCGCGGGCGATCATCTCCTTGTCGAACCGGTCCATGTAGGACCAGTGCTCCTCCAGCAACTCGTGACGCAGAGCAATAGAGTTGGGCCGATCGCGGTGGTAGCAGAAGAACTCCATGCCCCACACTCTCCACCATCCGTCGTTCCGGCAGGATCCGGTTGTCACAGGCAGGGCCCGTCATGGAGGATCAGGCGTTCGAGGCGCGCGGAACTGCTGCGCGCGGCGGGGGCCTGAGGGGGCGGCGATCTTTTCCGTAGTCGTCAATGTGCTGGTCGGTCTGGTGACCAGCCTCATCGGTGGTGGGTGCGTCTGGCTCTGGGAGCGCGGTAAGCGCGCCGGCCGGCTGCGGCGCAAGGCGGACTTCTTCGGCCTTGTCCCGGGGGAGACCTGCTTCATCGTCATAGGCAACAAACACAACACGCGGGGCGTCACCACGCACAAGGAAATCCGCGCCATGATCGAGGTCGCGACCCTGGCCGGCCAACTCGGCTGTGACGTCGCGACGGAGACCAGCGAAGACTTCCGCGGCACCAACGACGACCGTACGGAGTTCTGTATCGGCGGTCCGCTCGGCGAGGCCAACCTCCGTACGGGCGGGCACCTCGCGGCCCACCTGCCCGGCGTCAGCATCCTGCCGTACGGTCAGGGTCCGGAGTCGGTGGCGTTCGACGTCGGCGGCCGGCGCTACCCCTATCGGAAGAACGAGGTGGAGTACGCCCTGGTGGCCAAGTTCAGGCCACCGCAGGCGACTCGTCCGGTCATGCTGGTCTGTGGCCAGAGCTCGCTGGCCAACCAGGCCGCGATCCACTTCCTGAGAAGGAACTACCACCAAGTGGCAGACACCCTGGACGCGGTCGACCGCTACTGCCTCCTGATCAAGGTCGCGGACATCGGTACGTACGGCTTTCAGGGGGCGAGTCTCGAACGCGACGTGACCGCTGACGCGTTCACCGCCCCCTAACGGCTCGGCTCCCGACCGGAATCCGACCCTGACTCCGCCGTTACGGGCCCGTGAGCTGCGTCGCGCAGACTTGCGCCATGCCCCGCCGCCGCACCCGCCGCCCTGCTGTCGCCCTGGTCTGCCTCTGTGTGACCACCCTGCTGTTCACGGGCTGCTCGGGCGATGACGGGAAGTCGGCGCCGACGCCCCCTTCCCCTGCCCAGCGGGACGACGGCGAGGTCAACCGGGACGACGTGAACGGCGACGGGCACGCGGACGCGGTCGTCAACGGCTGGTACAAGGAGCCGAAGCCAGGAGGCGATTGGCACAACAACCGCTTCGTCGCCCTCGCCGCACCCGGCGGCCCGAAGCCGGGCAAGGCCTTCCGTCGCGCGGAGCGCTACGCCAAGCCCGACCCCCGGGTGACCAGCTCGCCGATCACGTACGACCGGTCGACCCAGTTCACCGGGGATCTCGATGACGACGGCCACGCCGATGTCGTCGTACGCAATCTGCTGAGCCACCCCAGCGGGAAGGACACGCCCGACCAGCGCATCGTGTGGGGCGGCCGCGACGGCCCCGCGGGCGTCACCAAGCTGCCCGCCGACATCCTCCCGGCCACCGCCGCCGGGGACTTCGACGGCGACGGGGCCCTGGACCTGCTGACCCTGGCGGAGCCCGGCAGCGAGTACGACCGCAAGCCGCAGTTCGCCACTGTCCTGCACGGCCCGCTCAGCCGTGACGGCGGGGCTCCCCGCACCACTTCGACCGTCGATGTGGGCCAACAGGGCTGGGTGTCAGTTGCCCACGCCGTCGTCGGCGACTTCGACGGCGACGGCCGGGACGACCTGGTGACCAAGTCCGAGTACGACGAGGAGGATGTCCGCTTCGAGGACGACATGCCGGGAGACGTCATCGACGCCGTGTTCTACCGGGGTACGCCCCAGGGGCTGAAACCCGCCGGGGCCGTACCCGGCATCACGAACCAGGCCGACAGCCAGGTCCCCGGCGGCAAGCCCGTGGCCGCCGGGGACTTCGACGGCGACGGCCACGCCGACACCCTCGCCCGGGTGGGCTTCACCGAAGCCGTTGCCGTCTACGGAAGCGGCGAGGGCCTCGGCCGGGGCAGGGCCGCCCGCGATCTGGGTAAGCTGGATGTTGTCAGCGCCGTCGCGGTCGGCGACGTAAACGGCGACGGCCACGACGACATCGCGACCCAGTCACCGGGCATCGATCGCCGTTTCGGCCAGGTGGTGGTGCTCCTCGGAGGCGAGGACGGGCTCGACATGGCCCGTACCGTCAAGATCGACCGGCGCGCGATCGGCCTCGGCGGCTCCCCGCAGCACGAAGGGGACCGCGACTTCTTCGGCTGGGACCTGCACATCGCCGACCTCGACACCGATGGCCGCGACGAGTTGCTCATCGGCACGTTCGGCTTCAACAAGCCCCGCAAGGACGCCGGTTACTGGATCCTGCGCGGAACGAACAGCGGCCCGTCGAAAACGGACCGCCGCTTCATCAGGACCAAGGACTTCGGCGAGAACTGACCACCTTCGTGCGCCGCATCGTGGGCGTCCCGGTCAGGCGACGAGGCGCAGCCAGGCCGCCGCCCTGCGCGAGCGCCACCTGAGCCTGCTGCGCGCGGAGAGGCCCGCCCCGGACACCGCGTGGACCAGGCCGAGTAACCTGCCCGCCCGTTGACCAGCTTCATCGGGCGCGACGACGACCTCGCCCGGATCGACACGCTGCTCGCCGCCGGCCGCCTGGTCACCGTGCTCGGTCCGGGCGGCGCCGGCAAGACCCGGCTCGCCGTAGAGGCCGCCCGCCGCCACCGCCACGAGTACCGCGACGGCGCCTGGATGGTCGATCTCACCTCGATCATCGAGCCGGCCAAGGTCGGCGCGGCCCTGCTCGCCAGGATCGGGCTGCGCGGCGGCGCTGTGTTCGAGGGCCGGACGCGAGTGGAGGGCGACGAGCTGGACGTACTTGTCGACCAACTCGGCGGCAGGGAGAGCCTGTTGCTGGTCGACAACTGCGAGCACCTGATCGACGCCGTGGCCCACCTGGTCGCGGCATTGCTGTCCCGCTGCGCCGGGCTGCGCGTGCTCGCCACCGGCCGCGAACCCCTCGCGGTCGACGGCGAGGCGCTCGTGCCGCTCGGACCGCTCGCCCTGCCCGGCCCGGACGACGGCGTCCAACAGGCGTCAGCATGGGGCGCGGAGCTGTTCAGGCTTACTGACCTGGTGATCCCTGTGGCCCAGACGCGGCAACCCTGTTTGGTGACGCGTGTGAGCGGTGAGGAGCTCTCGTCGGCTTGTTCCGGCGGGAGTTCTGCGTGTGATGGTAGCGCGTGCTTTGCGGCGGCCAACGATGTCTTGGGTGTGCTTCGGCTCGCTGCTTTCCGAGTTCGGCGGGGAGACAGCGACACCCGCTGCGTCACGTTTTACTAGTTGCACTTTCGAATCGGAAATCTCTGGCTGGTGGTGCTACCGACAGGTAAGGGATTCAGAAGCCGACGTTGTCGTGTGTTTGCCGGATCGAGGGCGTATGTATGTCGGTACGCAGCGGCATGTACGAGTAGGCAAACAGGTTGCGCCAGTGTGGAGATTCCGCCCGTTTCAATCTATGAGCGGTGGCCGCGAAAGGGGTAACTTGGGTCAATTCGACTGTTGTAAAACAACATCAAGCGCCCGTTGATTGCCCAATTCACTCGGAAGGTTGACAGTGTCCAGTTCGGCTTGAGAGGGTCAAGTGGATCAGTATTGTTGTCAAATTGCTTAATTTAGTTGCTCCTGGTGTGGAGCGCGAGCGTTGACCGGGGTGTGGGAATGTCTGGATCGCGTGGTGGCCGTCGTGAACTGATGGCCGGACAGCTTGGTTTATGGCATGCGCAGCAACTGAATCCGGATAATCCGATCTACAACATGGGTGAATGCATTGAAATTCATGGGGCGGTGGACACGGGCTTATTCGAGGCAGCTGTGCGAAGAGTCGTATTAGAATTCGACTCTTTCGGTCTGTGCTTCGAGGGAACCGCAGACGAGGTTCCGCGGCAGTATTTTGACCTGCGGAGCGATTGGCTGTTCCACGTGATCGACGTGAGCCGTGAGGGAGACCCCCGTTCCAGCGCGGAGGGCTGGATGCAGGCGGACATGCGACGTCCAGTGGATCTCCGGCGTGGTGAACTCTTCACCCAGGCCCTATTCAAGGTGGATGAAGATCTCTTCCTCTGGTATCAGCGCGTTCACCACATCATCGCAGACGGACTCGCGGGATCCCGGATCGCCTCCCGAGTGGCTGCGGTCTACACAGCACTTTTGGCCGGCGAATCCCTCGCGGACAGCGGACCTCCGTCGAGTTCCGTACTGATGGATGCCGACGCCGAATACCGGGCGTCCGATGAATTCGAACTGGACCGGCAGTACTGGACGGAGCGTCTTTCAGATCGCCCTCAACCGGTCAGCCTGAGTGGCCAGGAACCTTCCACCACACCCCATGAACTGACACGGCATACGCTCCGTATCCCTGCCGACGCCGCTACGGAACTCAGAAGCTCCGCGCGTCGGCTGGGAACGAGCCTCTCGGGTCTGGCCGTAGCTGCGAGCGCCGCCTACCTGCATCGCGCGACGGGACAAGAGGACATCATTCTCGGGATCCCCGTAATAGGCAGAAAAACTGCACTGCGGGACATTCCCGGAATGACGGCGAATATCATTCCTCTGCGCCTCTCGGTGCAGCCGAAGGTCACAGTGAGGGAACTCGTGAAGCAGGTGTCTCGCGGAGTGCGAGATGCCTTGCGGCATCAGCGATACCGCTATGAGGACATCCTCAGAGACCTGAAACTCGTAGGGCGCAGCGGACTTTACCCTCTACTGGTCAATATCGTCTCCTTTGACTACGATCTGCGATTTGGTGAAGCCTCCAGCAGTGTGCACGGGCTTGGTGGCATAAATTTCAATGACCTGTCGATTTCGGTGTACGACAGGTCATCCGACGGAAGCGTGTCCGTGGTTGTGGAGGCCAATCCGGATCTTTACAGCCGGGGAGCGGTGCATGAGCATGCTGCGCAATTCCTTGACGTGATGAATTGGATGGCGCGTTCCACCGCGGAGGAACGTGTACACCAGATCACGTTGATGAGCGGCTCCGAGGAGCGTCTGGTCGTCGAGGAGTGGAACGACACCGCCCGGGAGGTGCCCGCGGCGACCCTGCCGGAGCTGTTCCAGGCCCAGGCCGCCCGCACCCAGGACGCGGTCGCCGTGGTTTTCGAGGGCATCGAGGTGACCTATGCGGACCTCAACGCGCGGGCCAACCGCCTCGCCCGGTTCCTGATCGACCAGGGTGTGGGACCCGAGTCGCCGGTCGCGGTGATGATGCACCGCTCCGTCGACCTGGTGGTCGCCCTCCTCGCGGTGGTCAAGGCCGGCGGGGCGTATGTACCCATTGACCCCGACTACCCCGCCGAGCGGATCGCCTACCTCCTCAGCGACGCCCGGCCCCTCCTGGTGCTCACCAGCACGGACCTGGCCTGCCGTCTCACCGGCGGAGAGGCGTCGCACCTGGCCCTCGACGACCCCCGGAGCATCACCGCACTCAAGGATTTCGAGGACACCGACCTCACCGACACCGAGCGTCGTGCCACCCTCCTGCCCGCCCACCCCGCCTACGTTATTTACACCTCCGGGTCCACTGGAAGGCCGAAGGGCGTGACCGTACCCCATGCGGGTATCGTCAACTGGCTGACTTGGCTGCAGGGCACCTACAACTTGACTGCCTCGGACCGGGTGTTGCAGAAAACCCCGTTCGGTTTCGATGTGTCGGTACGGGAGTTCTTCTGGCCGCTGCTCCAGGGTGCGACGGTGGTGGTCGCCAAGCCCTCGGGCCACCGGGACCCCGGGTATCTGGCCGAGTTGATCCAACGTGAACGTGTCACGATCGCGCACTTCGTTCCGTCCCTGCTGCAGGTCTTCCTCCGCGAACCGGCCGCCGCCTGTACCGGCCTGCGAGCTGTGTTCTGCAGCGGCGAAGCGCTCTCCAGCGACATCGTCGGGCAGTTCCGGAACGTACTGGGCGTTCCGCTTCACAATCTCTACGGCCCCACCGAGGCGTCGGTCGAGGTCACTGCATGGACGTGTGACAGCGACACCAGCAGAAGCAGTGTCCCCATCGGGCGCCCGGTCTGGAACACTCAGGTGTATGTGCTGGATGCGGCTCTGCGGCCGGTTCCGGTGGGTGTTGCGGGTGAGTTGTACCTGGCCGGTGTTCAGCTGGCGCGGGGCTATCTCGATCGGCCGGGGCTGACGGCGGAGCGGTTCGTTGCCAATTCGTTCACTGCGGGTGAGCGGATGTACCGGACTGGTGACCTGGCCCGGTGGAACGCCGAGGGGCAGTTGGAGTATCTCGGGCGGACCGATGACCAGGTGAAGGTTCGGGGTTTCCGGATCGAGTTGGGTGAGGTCGAGGCCGCGCTGAGCGCTCATCCGTCGGTGGTTCAGTCGGCGGTGGTGGTGCGTGAGGACCGTCCTGGTGACAAGCGTCTGGTCGGCTACATCGTTCCCGGCACCGGTGAGGTTGGCGGTGTCGATTCCGCTGCCCTGCGTGCCCATCTCGGCGCGATGTTGCCGCAGTACATGGTGCCGTCCGCGTTGGTGGTGCTGGATGTGCTGCCGTTGACGGTGAACGGCAAGCTGGACCGTAGGGCCCTGCCGGCTCCGGACTACCTGGCGGCCGACCGTGGCCGGGGGCCGGCGACGGTGCAGGAGGAGCTCCTGTGTTCGGTGTTCGCCGAGGTTCTGGGCCTGCCCACGGTCGGGGTGGACGACAACTTCTTTGAACTGGGTGGTCATTCGCTGCTGGCGACGCGGTTGGTGAGTCGTGTGCGGTCGGTCTTTGGGGCGGAGGTGCCGATCCGGACGTTGTTCGAGGCACCGACTGTTGCTGCTCTGGCGGGCCGGTTGGCGTCTTCGGGTGTGAGGCGGCAGCCGCTGGTTCGGGTGGAGCGGGCGGAGCGGGTGCCGGTCTCGTTCGCGCAGCAGCGGTTGTGGTTCCTGGGCGAGTTGGAGGGTCCCTCGGCGACCTACAACATTCCTGTGGCTCTGCGGTTGACCGGTGAGCTGGACGTGCAGGCGTTGCGGATGGCGCTGGGTGATGTGGTGGGCCGGCACGAGGTGTTGCGGACGGTGTTCGCCACGGTGGACGGTCAGCCCTATCAGCACATTCTTTCGACCGAAGAGGCCTCGGTGCCTCTTGCGGTCGAGCGGGTGACTGACCTTGAGTCGGCGATCAGCGATGTCGCGGGTCATCGCTTCGATCTCGCCGCTGAGATTCCGTTGCGGGCCTGGTTGTTCGAGGCCGGTCCTGACGAGCATGTCCTGGTGCTGGTGGTGCATCACATTGCCGGTGACGGATGGTCGATGGGGCCGTTGGCGGGTGATGTGTCGGTCGCGTA
>NZ_JAPWHT010000268.1:0-13931 GCF_027270795.1 Streptomyces sp. ActVer | reverse complement strand
GGCGGGTCGCCCTCGCGCCCGTGCCGCCCGCCGCCCACACCCGGTCCCCCGGCCACGACACCCGCGTCGCCCTGCCCGGCGGAACCTTCCGTATGGGCACCGAGGACGGCGACGCGAACCCCGGCGACCGTGAGGGCCCCGTCCGTGAGGTGGCCGTGGACGCGTTCGCCATCGACGCCTACGCCGTGACCACCGCCCGCTTCGCGGCCTTCGTCGCGGACACCGGGCACCGCACCGAGGCCGAGCGCCACGGCTGGAGCTTCGTCTTCGCCCGCTTCCTGCCGGGCGACCTGAGACGCATCTCCCCCCGCCCCGACGCCACCCCGTGGTGGTGCGGCGTGCAGGGAGCCACCTGGCGAGCCCCGGAGGGACCCGGCAGCGACCTCGAAGGCCGCTGGGACCATCCCGTCACCCACGTCGGCTGGTCCGACGCCAAGGCGTTCGCCGGGTGGGCCGGCGGACGGCTGCCCACCGAGACCGAGTGGGAGTACGCCGCCCGCGGCGGCCTCGACCAGGCCCGCTACCCGTGGGGCGACGAACTCACCCCCGACGGCGAGCACCGCTGCCACATCTGGCAGGGCACCTTCCCCACCAGGAACACCGCCGAGGACGGCTACACCGGCACCGCGCCGGTCCACGCCTTCCCGC
Source organism: Streptomyces sp. ActVer (assembly GCF_027270795.1). Lineage (NCBI taxonomy): Bacteria > Bacillati > Actinomycetota > Actinomycetes > Kitasatosporales > Streptomycetaceae > Streptomyces > Streptomyces sp. ActVer. The sequence continues at coordinate 13,283 of NZ_JAPWHT010000268.1, read as the reverse complement.
CGAACGACTTCGGTCTCCACAACGTCTGCGGAAACGTGTGGGAGTGGTGCGCCGACCCGTGGGACACCAAGTCCCCGGAACTGCGCGTCATGCGCGGAGGCTCGTACCTGTGCCACGACTCGTACTGCAACCGCTACCGCGTCGCCGCCCGCACCGCCAACACCGCCGACAGCACGACGGGCAGCCTGGGCTTCCGGGTCGCCTACCCCACCGACGGCCCGCAAGCCTTCGCCGGGCAGCCTCGTCGCCTCACCACCGCCTTCCGCTCGCCGAGAAAGAACCGCAACGAACTCTGACTTGAGCAGGCCGGGGCCTGCAAACCGACACGGCCTTCGGCTGCCGGGATCTGTTGAAGATGGTTGCGTGGCGGGCGCGTTGGAGTCCGGATCGCCTGCGAGATCATCGAGTCCGGTCGACGTCCGGTCCGCCGCAGGCGGGTGATCGAGTAGACCGTTTCCCGAGTGTCCCCGGCTCCCGTCGGCTGACCGCCACCCTGCCCGGCCGGCAGCCCGGACCGAGTGAGAAGGGTGGTCGGACTCCGGCCCGGTCCGTGTCTTGTCTTCAGCCGCGTGATGTCAGAAGCCAGCCTCGGCGGCATGCGCCTCAACGGTTCGGCCGGGTCGGGATACCGGCCCCGCCACTGCGAACAGTCCGGCAGACAGGCCCGCCGCTGACGCCATCACGGCCGGGGCCGGTCCCACGGATGTCATCTCACCGATGCGGCACGGCAGGCCGGACAACAGCACGCAATGGCCTGCTCGGGGGCAGGTGGTAGCGATCACGACGATGACGATCAGTAATCCGCCCTCGATCATTGGCACTTCCGGGCGGCCCCGTTGGGCAACCGCCCGGACGGACGGGAGCCGTTGTGGATGTCAGCGCTGACACGGCGCCGGCAAGTACCGACTCCGGCGCCGCGCGGTGGAGCGAACGGCGCGAGCAAGCTGCGAACGCGCCAACCTGCGAAGGCGGGAGTTCGGCGCCGTTTTGGACAATCTGCCGGCAATCCATTCAGGCCCTGGGCACGTTCAAGATGCGCCGTCCGATCGGGATTCTCGATCTACCGCGACCCCTGCGGAGCCGGCGCCGGGATTCGACCCGTCATGCCCAATTGGGCATGCGCGCGACCTTGTGTGCGCCCTGTCCCCGCCACGTAGCTCCGGGATTTCACAAGTACGGATCGCGTGAGCGGCAGGGGCGCATCGAGACCGGCAAGGAAGGCGACCGAAGAGGCCCTGAAGGATCTTGTGCACCCGTCGAACGTAGCTGTTCACTCCGATTCGATGCGAAGGACGAACAGGTAGCGGAAGGCGATCACCCAGCCCACTCGGGGACCCACAGGAGTGGTGCGCGACCAACGGGAAGTTGCTGTCGGACCGGGCACCGTGGAAGGCCCACTGCAGCTCGTCGATCACTACCGCCACTACCGCATGGAGGCAGCGCCCGGAGCCGTCGGACGGGCTCTGGAGTGCACGGTGGCATCAGTCGCCTGTAGGCGGCCATCGGCAGGTGGCTCCAGCCTCATAACTTGACCACAAATTACACACACCCCCTCTACAGGATGGCAACGATGGTCTAGATTGACCGTGCTTCAGCTGATCGGACACGAGGCGACCAGTAATGATCTATAGGTCCGGCACTACAAAAGGGCAGCAGTCGCGTCCCCCACGCCACGCGTGGGGATGATCAATTCTTGGAGCCCGCGAGAGGGCTTCGGGTGCGGGGAGCACCCGAGGTTTCGACGGGTTCCCGCGCACCTTGTGAGTCTGGCAGGACATACGAGTCCTCTGCCGCCAGGGTGAGTTGTTCAAGTAGCGCTCAAAGAGCCGGGATGTCATGCGCGGAGAGGCGGGTGCCTCCTGCAGGGAGGGATTGTGCGGGGGGTGGGGCCTCCCGGGGGGAGGAGCAGTTTCAGGCGCTCACGTCGTACCACTGGGGACCGGGGGGTTCTGTGCGGCAGGGGGGAATAGTCGACCCTTTTTCGTCGACGAGCGGGAGTCTGACGAACGGGGCAATCAACCGGTCGGCAATCGACTGGGAGCAGCGGTACCGACGTACCGTGATCACCAGCGATACCGTGGCCACCGCTTTCGTGGTGGCCGCAATCGGCAACTTCTTCGGGGCCCGGGACGCGGCCAACTGGCATGAGAAATGGGGAATTCTCGCATTCGGCACCGAGCTGCTGGTGCTGGGAGCGCTCGCGGTGAGCCGGGCGTGGTCTCCGGCCGTGCTCGGCCAGGGCGCCGAGGAATTCCGCCGGCTCGGACGCTCGCTGTTTACGGCGACCGTCGTGCTGGCGCTCGGCGGGATCGCCCTGACCTCGCGCAACATCAAGCTCTGGATCTTCGTCGCGATCCCCGCGATCGCGCTCGTCACCATGACCGCGCGGTACCTGCTCCGCCTACGGCTGCACAAACAGCGGAAGGAAGGACGGTGCCTGAGACCGGTGCTCGCTGCCGGGAGCCCGGCCACCGTGCGCGACCTGATCAACCGGACCCGCAAATTCCCGCACCTCGGCTGGCGGGTGGAGGCGGTGTGCACGACGGACGGCCGCGGGCTCGACGGTGACCAAGGCGGTCTCAACGGTGACCAGTTGGACGGAGTGCCGGTCATAGGCCTGCTGGAGGACGTCGCCAAGCACGTCCGCCACGACGGCTACCGCGTCGTCGCCATCACACCGGACCCGCACTGGTCACCGGACCGGCTGCAGCGGCTGGCCTGGAACCTCGAAGGCAGCGATGCCGAGATGGTCGTGGCCCCCGTGCTGATGGAAGTGGCCGGCCCGCGGCTGCACGTCGACGCGGTGCTCGGGATCCCGCTGCTGCGGGTCAGCCTGCCGACCTTCACCGGGGGTCGCCGGGCGATCAAAGGGGTCGTCGACCGGATGGGCGCAACGATTCTGCTGATGCTGTTCGCACCGCTGATGGTGTTCGTCGCGCTGCTCGTGATGGTGGACAGTCGTGGTGGGGCGTTCTACCGCCAGCGCAGGGTCGGCAAGAACGGCCGCGAGTTCACCATTCTCAAGTTCCGCACCATGGTCGCCGGGGCTCACGGGGTACGTGCCGGGCTGGCCGACCACAACGAGGGCGCAGGCTTGCTGTTCAAGCTCCGCCGGGATCCGCGGGTGACCCGGGTGGGAGCAGTGCTGCGCCGGTACTCGCTCGACGAGCTCCCGCAGCTTTTCAACGTGCTCACCGGATCGATGTCGCTCGTCGGTCCGCGGCCTCCGCTACCGGAGGAGACCGCTGAGTACGGCCCGGACATCCGGCGGCGGCTGCTGGTCAAGCCCGGGCTCACCGGCCTGTGGCAGATCAGCGGACGCAGTGATCTGGCGTGGGAGGAGGCGGTCCGCCTCGACCTGCGGTACGTGGAGGACTGGTCGCTCGCCCTGGACACAGTGATCTTGTGGAAGACGCTGCGTGCGGTGCTCCATGGGCAAGGGGCCTATTGATGCGCGGGGGTCTGCAACTCAACGGTCCCGCCCGCGCGCGGACTGCAGGCCGTAGGGGCCTGCCTGGGGGGAGGGACAGGTCATGAAGGTCAGCGTTTTCGGGCTCGGCTACGTGGGCTGCGTGTCGGCCGCGTGCCTGGCCAGCATGGGGCACGAGGTCATCGGGGTGGATGTGAACCAGGTGAAGGTCGACCTGGTCAACGACGGCAGGGCCCCGGTGGTCGAGGAGCGGATCGGCGAGCTCATCGCCGAGGTCGTGCGGACAGGGGCGCTACGCGCGACCGCCGACGTCCGCGAGGCGATCATGGACAGCGAGGTGTCGCTGGTCTGCGTAGGCACGCCGTCGGAGCCCAACGGCAGCCTGTGCACCACGTACTTGGAGCGGGTCACCGAGCAGATCGGCGCCGTGCTGGCCGAGGGGGCCAAGCAGGGGGGCCGGCACACCGTCGTGTTCCGCAGCACCATGCTCCCGGGCACCTGCCTGAACCTGCTGGTACCGATCCTGGAGAAGTACGTCGGCGGCACGGCCGGGGTGGACATCGGGGTCGCGGTCAACCCGGAGTTCCTGCGCGAGGGCACGAGCGTGCGGGACTTCTTCGACCCGCCCAAAACCGTCATCGGCGAGCTGGACCCGGCAAGCGGCGACGCGGTGACGGCGCTGTACGACGGCCTGCCCGGCGAGGTGTTCCGGGTGCCGGTCCCGACGGCCGAGGCGATCAAATACGCGGACAACGCGTTCCACGGCCTCAAGATCGGCTTCGCGAACGAGCTGGGCGCGGTGTACCAGGCGCTCGGGGTGGACTCGCACCAGGTGATGGATGTCTTCCTGGCCGACCGCAAGTTGAACATCAGCCCCGCCTACCTGCGGCCCGGCTTCGCCTTCGGTGGCTCCTGCCTGCCCAAGGACCTGCGCAGCCTGGTCCACGCGGCACAGCGGGCCGACATCTCGGTACCCATCCTCGCCCACGTGCTGCCCTCCAACTCCGACCATCTGCAGCGCGCGGTTGAGCTGGTCGAGCGCACCGGCAAGCGACGGGTGGGCCTGTTCGGGCTGTCCTTCAAACCCGGCACCGACGACCTCCGCGAGAGCCCGCTCGTCGAGCTGGCGGAGAGACTCTTCGGCAAGGGTTACGACCTGAAGATCTACGACGCCAACGTGAGCCTCTCCCGGCTGCTCGGCGCGAACCGCGAGTACATCGAAACCCGGCTGCCGCACCTCGGGCAGCTGCTCGCCGAGTCCGTCGACGAGGTGCTCGAGCACGCCGAGGTGTGCCTGGTCGGAACCAGGGATCCGGCCGTTCTGTCGGCGCTGCCTCATGGCGACGGCCCGGTGATTGTCGACCTCATCCACCTTCCCGACGCCGATGCGCGGCGGACCGAACCGGGGTACATAGGCCTTGCTTGGTGACAGATCGTTTGATGACACGGCCGACGGCGACCGGCCGGACCGGCGCGCGCTGATCCTGGTGGAGAACCTGTCGGTGCCGTTCGACCGGCGCGTGTGGCAGGAGTGCACGACGCTGCGCGACGCGGGCTGGGAGGTGCACGTCATCTGTCCCCGTGGGGAGAAGCGGGACACGGAGCCGGAGGCGGAGATCGACGGGGTACGGATCCACCGCTACCCGTTGCGCGCGGCCACCGGAGGGCCGGCCGGCTATCTGCGGGAGTACGGATCGGCGTTGTGGCACACGGCCCGGCTGGCCCGCAAGGTCGGCCCGGTCGACGTGGTCCATGCCTGCAACCCGCCCGACCTGCTGTTCCTGCCGGCACTGTGGCTGAAGCGGCGCGGTGCGCGGTTCGTCTTCGACCAGCACGACCTGGTACCCGAGCTGTACCTCTCCCGGTTCGACCGCGGCGAGGATCTGCTCTACCGCGCCGTGTGCGCGCTGGAACGGCGGACCTACCGGGCCGCGGACGTCGTACTCGCCACGAACGAGAGCTACCGGGACGTCGCGGTGCACCGTGGCGGCCGGCGGCCGGAGGACGTTTTCGTGGTGCGCAGCGCACCCCAGACCGACCGGTTCCAACCGGTGCCGCCCGAGCCGGAGCTGAAGCGCGGCAAGCCTCATCTGCTGTGCTACCTCGGTGTCATGGGCCCGCAGGACGGCGTCGACTACGCCTTGCGGGCCCTCGCGAAGCTGCGCGACGAGATCGGGCGGGCCGACTGGCACGCGGTGTTCGTCGGCTCCGGCGACGCCTTCGACGCGATGGTGGAACTGTCCCGGCGACTCGGGCTCTCCGAGCAGGTGCAGTTCACCGGGCGCATCCCGGACGCCGACCTGGTGCGCTATCTGTCCACCGCGGACGTGTGCCTCTCCCCCGACCCGCGCAATCCGCTCAACGACGTGTCGACCATGAACAAGGTCCTGGAGTACATGGCGATGGGCCGGCCGATCGTCTCGTTCGACCTCCGGGAGGCGCGCGTCTCCGCCGGTGACGCCGCCGTCTACGCGCCCGCCAACGACGAGGCCGCATTCGCCAAGCTCATCGCGTTGCTCCTTGACGATCCGGAAAAGCGGGCCCGGATGGGCAAGATCGGCCAGGAGCGGATCAGCGGGCAGCTTTCCTGGCGGAACTCGCAAGCGTCACTGCTCGCCGCCTACGCCGCCGCGTGCCGTGACCACAGTCCGGTGTCGGCGGACGACTCGAACCGCACAGGGAAGAGGCAGCACCGTTGAGCGAAGACACGATCCGCCTGGCCACGATCGGGCGGATTCTCCGTCGCCGGTGGCGGATTCTCGCCACCCTCGCCGTGGTGGGCGCGCTCGTCGGCTACGGCGCCTCGGTGGTGTTCCCGCCGCGGTACACGGCCTCGGCATCGGTACTGCTGCCGGGGCAGTGGGAAGAGCGCGAGCTGCTGACTCAGGTGGACATCGCGACCAGTTCGACGGTGATCGACCGCGCGGCCGCCGAGCTCGGCCGGCCGGGCGTCAGCGGCGCCGAGCTTCGGGATCAAGTGAGCGCCGAGGCCGCCGACGGGAACATCATCAAGATCTCGGGTACGGCCGACACCCCGGAGCGCGCGCAGCAGCTCTCCGACCAGGTGGCCCGGCAATTCGTCGCCTTCGCCGCGCGGATCGCGGGCGGCACCGACTCCGAAGCGGCCACGGCGCCCGAGACGCTGCGGCAGCAGGTGGAGGAGACCAACCGCCGCATCACCGACCTGGCCAAGGCGGCCGATCCGGGGAAATCCGTGGAGAGCGTGCAGGCCCGCACCTCGCTCGAGAAGCTGCGGACCTCGCTGGAGGAGGCCATGACGAAGCTGGACCAGGCCGATCCGGCGAGCACCCTGGCCGGCATGGTCGTCATGGGTCCTGCGGCCCGGCCGACCGGCGAGGCGCCGCCGACGAGGATGCAGCTCATCGTCGGCGGGGCACTGCTGTTCTTCCTGTTCGCGGTCATCGGTCATCTCGCCGCCGCACGGATGAATCGCCGGCTGCGCACCGAACCGGAGATCGCCGCGGCCCTGGGCTCGGCGCTGCTCGGCACCGTCGACGTACCTGCTGAACGGCGCGCGCACCGGCCGGAGGAGAGCGGCACACGGGCCTCGATCCGCCGGCTCCTCGGCATTGATACCCGGTGGGACGTACCGGCCCCGCAGAGGTCGGTCGACGAGGCCGGCAGGCAGATCCGCTACCGGCGGGTGTGCGCTCGCCTCCGGGACCAACTGCCCTCTCCCCGACGTCTGTTGGCTGTCGTACCGGACGGCGACGAGATCGCCCGCCGGGCCGCCGCGCAGCTCGTCGCCGAGGCCAAGGGCGATCCGCTGCTGCGGGTGGTGGAGGTCTCGGTGGACCGGCCGATGGTGCCGGACCGCGACACCGAGTCCGGTGTCCTGGTCGTACTCAGCGCGGGCAGCTGGACCGTACAGGAGCTCGCCGGCATCGCCGAGGCGTGTGCGGACGGCGGGCACGAGGTCGTCGGCTTCCTCGTCGCCGGCACGGTCCGGGCCGGTGAGACACGGTCTGCCGGGCGTCCGCCGGACAGTGCCTCTCCCGCACTCGCGGTTCGCGGCCACTCGACGGGAGGCTCAGCATGACGACGAGCACGACTTCGGAGTCGTCGGCGGCCACTCCGCTTTTCGATCTGCAGGCGCTGGTGGTGGCGGTGCGCAGGCGCCGCCGCCTCTGGTGCGCCATGGCGCTCCTCGGGCTGGTGGCCGGCGCGGCGGTGGCTGTCCTGCTGCCGCCGCCGCCGAGCGCGGTGACCAAGGTGCTGGTCGCGCGTGCGGAGGACCAGCCGAACGACACCGGAACGCTGATGCGCACCGACGTCGCGGTGCTGGGGACCACGCGGATCGCCGACGAGGCCCTGCGGGCCCTCAAGTCCCGGGAGAAGCCGGAGGACTTCATGCGGGACTACCGGGGCACCGGCTTGACCAACAACGTGATGCAGATCGATGTGACAGGTGGCAGCGACGCGGAAGCGGTGGCCCGGGCCAAGGCGCTGGCCGACGCGTTCATCGCGGACCATGTGCGACGGATGCGGGAAACCGCGACGGCCGAGTCCAAGGCCCTGCTCGACCAGCGTGACCGCATGCGGGACGAACTCGCCCAGGTCAATGAGGAGATCGGAAGCCGAACACCGGAGAGCGAGCCGACGGCGTCGGCGACCATCGAGACGCTCTTCGCCCGCCGGGCAGAACTCAACTCGCGGATCGCCGACTTCGACCAGCGCGCCGCGGAGGCACGCACCGGCACTCCCAAGGTCGTCGCCGGCACGCAGATCGTGGACGCACCGCGCGCGGTGCGACACTCCCTGCCGAAGACCGCTGTCACCAATGCCGCGATCGGGCTCGTCCTCGGGCTCGTCGTCGGGCTCGCCCTTGCCGCGGTCCGCACGGTGGTGGCGGACCGCCCCGTGCTGCGTCGGGACATCGCGGCGAACCTGGGCGCCTCGGTCATCGCCGAACTGCCCCGCCGGTCGGGCAAGCTGTGGCAGCGCCGACGGACCCGGGCGACACGCGAACGGCTCACCACGCATCTGGCCCGCACCGTACGCGGCTCCGCGGAACCGGTGTCGCTGCTGGAACTGGGCTGTGCACGCAGCACGAGCGTGATCGCCCTGGACCTCGCCGGGGCGCTGGCGGCGGAGGGGCCGGTGGTCGTCATCGACGGTCTGCCCGGCCAGCAGCTCGCGGGCCGCCGCCCGAAGCCGGGAGGCCCCACCGTGGTCAGCGGCGAACGTGCCGCGGCCGTGTCGCATCAGGACCGCCCGATCGGCGTCGGCTCGGTGGCACCCGGCACCGCGTGGACCGACCTCCAGTACCTCGGCACCCAGACCCTGCTCGTCGTGCGTGCCGGGCACGGCAGCGCCGCATGGCTGCACACCGTGGCGCGGCAGCTCGCGGACCAGCGCATTCCGGTGATCGGTGTGGTGCTGATCGACCCCGATCCACGGGACCGGACCGACGGGACGCTGTGGGACGGGCTGCACACCGCGCTGCGCGGCCAGAGCGAGCGGCTGGCCCGGAAGAACGATGGGGGTACCTCCCACGCCGTTCAGGCAGTGGGGGAGGGCCGGCGGCGGACGGAGCGGCTGCCGGTGCGGGCCGCACAGGGCCCGGACAACGACCAGGAAGCGCGGTAGGACATGTGTGGCATCGCAGGCACTTACCGATGGCCGGACGGGAAGGTCGTGACCGACCGGCTCACCGACACCCTCGCCCACCGCGGTCCGGACGGGGCGGGCCGGTACGGCCACCCCGTCGGTGACGGCGAAGTACAGCTCGGACACCGTCGGCTGGCCATCATCGACCTGTCCGAGACCGGCGCTCAGCCGATGGTCTCGGGCGGCCTCGTCCTGACGTACAACGGCGAGCTGTACAACGCGCCCGAGCTGCGTACCGAACTGGCAGCCGCCGGGGTGCGCTTCCGTGGTACCTCCGACACCGAGGTGCTTCTTGAGGCCTGGCGGCGCTGGGGCACGGACTGCCTGCCCCGGCTGCGCGGCATGTTCGCGTTCGGGATCTTCGACGAGCGAACCGGTGACCTGGTGCTCGCCCGCGACCAGCTCGGCATCAAGCCGCTGTTCCTGCTCCGGCGCGGCGGGGGCCTGATGTTCGCCTCCGAGCTCAAGGCGCTCGCCGCCGCCACCGGCGGATCGCTGCAGGTGGACCACGGGGCGCTGGTGGCCTCACTGCTGTACTACTGGGTGCCGGACTCACGGTGCGCGTTCCGTGAAGCGGAGAAGCTGCCGCCGGGAAGCTGGATGAGGTTCCGGCCCGACGGCCGCGTGGAGCGCGGCCGGTTCTGGCACCTCAAGGACGTCGCCGCGGAGGGCCGGGAGCGGGCGCAGGCCGGCGAGCAGCCGGACATAGCTGCCATCGTCGAGGAGTCGACTCGACGCCACCTGCTCTCGGACGTACCCGTGGCGACCTTCCTCTCCGGCGGCCTCGACTCCAGCTACCTGACCGCGCTGGCGGCCCGCGACCGGCCCGGGATCTCCGCTTACACGATCGGGTTCCGCGCCGAGGACGCCAAGTTCGAGGCGATGCCGGACGACCTGCGCTACGCCCGGCAGGTGGCCGAGCGGTTCGGCGTCGACCTGCACGAGATCGAGATCGCTCCGAATGTGCTCGACCTGCTGCCGCGGATGACGTACCACCTGGACGAGCCGATCGGCGACCCCGCCGCGATCAACACGTTTCTGATCTGCGAGGCAGCCCGGGAGGCCGGGGTCAAGGTGATGCTCTCGGGGATGGGCGCCGACGAACTGTTCGCCGGATACCGCAAGCACCTGGCCAACCTGCTCGCGCTGCGCTACCAGCGCGTCCCGCGGCCCCTGCGGCGCGGCCTGTCCAGGGCCGTGGACCGGCTGCCGGTCGCAACGGCCCGCCGGGGGTACCGGTCGGTGCGCTTCGCGAAGCGGTTCCTCTCCTTCGCCGATCTGCCGGAGGAGACCGCGTTCCGGCGCAGCTACACCATGTACGACCAGAACGAGCTGCTCGCCCTGGTCGATCCGGACCTGGCCGGGACGGTCGACGACGTGCTGACCGAGCACGCGGACATCTACCAGGACAACGACCTCGACGACTTCGTCAACCGCATGTGCCTGACCGACGCCCGGATGTTCCTGCCGGGCCTGAACCTCGCGTACACCGACCGGTCGAGCATGGCCGCGTCGACCGAGGTGCGGGTGCCGTACGTGGATGTCGAGGTGGTCAAGGCGGCGTTCGCCGTGCCCGGCGACCGCAAGATCGTCGGACGACAGGGCAAGGCCGTCCTCAAGGAGGCGGCCACCTCGATCCTGCCCCGGGAGATCGTGTACCGGCCCAAGGGCCTGTTCAGCGCCCCGCTGCGCGCCTGGATGAGCCGGGATCTGGCACCGCTGGTGCGCGAGGTGGTCAACGACGGTGTGCTCGTCAACTCCGGGCTCCTGCGCCGTGACGCGCTGGCGCGCATGGTCGCCGAGGACGCCGCCGGGCAGCGGGACTTCTCCAAGCATCTGTGGCATGTGCTGACGCTCGAGTACTGGTATCGCGACGCGACCTCCGGCTCCGGCCGGAGCACTCGCTCGGCGGCGTAGAAGACGGCGAAGACGGCGAAGACGGCTGAGAAACAAGGGGACTTCGGGTGAAGCAGGTTGTACAGAACTACAAGAGCGGCGAGCTGGCGGTGCTCGACGTACCGGTGCCCGGGTGCAAGCCGGGCGGCGTCCTTGTCCGCACGGCCTACTCGCTCATATCCACCGGGACCGAGCTCATGAAGGTGTCCGAGGCCGGCATGTCGATGCTGGGCAAGGCCCGCTCCCGGCCGGACCAGGTGGCCAAGGTCATGCAGAGCGTGGCCACCAATGGAGTGCCCGCCACCTACCGCAAGGTGATGGGCAAGCTGGACTCCTACACGCCGCTGGGCTACTCGCTGTGCGGAGTGGTCGAGCAGGTCGGCGCCGGGATCGACGACGTGAAGGCCGGCGACCTCGTAGCCTGCGCCGGCAACGAGCACGCGCTGCACGCCGAGCTGAACTGGGTGCCGAAGAACCTCTACACCCCGGTGCCGGACGGCCTCGCGCCGCGGCACGCGGCCTTCGGCACCGTCGGGTCGATCGCGATGCAGGGCGTCCGCCAGGGCGAGCCGCAGCTCGGCGAGGTGGCACTCGTCATCGGCCTCGGGCTGATCGGGCAGCTGGTGGTGCAGCTCCTCGCCGCCGCGGGGGTCCGCGTGGTCGGAGCCGACCCCGACCCGGTGCGCTGCGAGCTCGCCGAGCGCCTGGGCGCCGCGGCCTGCGGCGATCCCGCGTCCGCGGCCGTGGAGGCCGCCGTCGCCGAACTCACCGCCGGTCACGGCGTCGACCAGGTGTACCTGGCGGCCGGCGGCGGCACCAACCAGCCCGTCGAACTGGCCGCCCGGCTCTGCCGGGACCGCGGCCGGGTCGTCGACATCGGCAAGTGCCGCCTGGACCTGCCGTGGAACGCGTACTACGAGAAGGAACTCGACGTCCGGTTCTCCCGCTCGTACGGCCCCGGGCGCTACGACCCGGCGTACGAGCTCGAGGGGCGGGACTACCCGATCGGCTATGTGCGCTGGACCGAGCGCCGCAACCTGGCGTGCTTCCTCGATCTCCTCGCCCGTGGCAGCGTCGACGTGGAGCCCCTGGTCTCCCACGTCGCCGACTTCGACGACGCCGTCGAGACGTACCAACGCCTCAAGGACGGCGACCTGAAAGCCGTGGCCGTGCTGTTCCGGTACCCCGAACACGCGGGAGAAGCGGGTGAAGCGGGGGCCCCGGTGGTCGCCGTGCCCGCGGTGAAGCGAGCCGTCGGCGGAGTGTCCACGCCGGCCCGGGCCGCCACGTCGCCGGTGCGCCTTGCGTTCGTCGGCGCGGGAAACTACGCGACGTCGATGCTGCTGCCGCACCTGGCCCGGCGCGACGGCGTCGAGTTGTCGACCGTCGTCACCACCACGGCACTGTCCGCGGCCAACGCGCAGCGGAAGTTCGGCTTCGCCGAGGCGACCACCGATCTCGACGCCGTGCTCGGCGACAAGTCCATCGACGCGGTGTTCGTGGTCACCCGGCACAGCTCGCACGCCGAACTGACCCGGCAGGCACTGCTGGCCGGCAAGACGGTGTTCGTGGAGAAGCCCCTGGCCCTCACCGAGGACGAGCTGGCCGGAGTGCTCGCGGCGGTGGAGGAGTCCGGCAACGACCGGCTGCAGGTGGGCTTCAACCGCCGGTTCGCGCCGCTGCTGCAGGAGGCCAGGAAGCGGTTCGGCGCCCGGACCGGTCCGGCGAGCCTGCGCTATCTGGTCAACGCGGGCCGGCTGCAGCCCGGCAGCTGGTACCTCCAACAGGGCACGGAGGGCTCGCGGTTCGCCGGCGAGGGCGGACACTTCATCGACACGGCGAGCTGGCTGCTCGCGGCCGACCCGGTCTCGGTCTACGCGGTCGCCGCGTCCGGCAACGAGGACCTGCAGGTCGTGCTGCGTTACCCGGACGGGTCCACCGCCACCATCAGCTACGTCACCACGGGCGCGGCCGGCTTCCCCAAGGAGACGCTGGACCTCATCGCGGACGGCAAGGTGCTGCGGCTCGACGACTTCGTCCGTGCTTCGGTGTACGGCCCCAAGAAGTGGGTCAGCTCACGGCTGCCCAAGGCCCGGGACAAGGGGCAGAACGCCGAACTGGCCGCGTTCATCAAGGCGGTTCGGACCGGCGGACCGATGCCGGTGCCGCTGGAGTCGCTGGTCGCCACCACGGCGGCCACCCTCGCCGTGCAGGCCGGCCTGGCCGGCGGCGCGCCGGTGACGTTGGCGAGGGCGCGATGACTGTGAACTCGGGGAGTCCGGCCTGGTACCTGCGGCGGCTGTCCCGGATGGGACCGCGGGAGGTC